>NZ_SMKO01000061.1 GCF_004348685.1 Nonomuraea deserti
ACCCCATCGAGATCCCCGCCCAGGAGATGTACGGCGAGCAGTTCGACATCCCGGCCCCCGACGAGCTGATCTTCATCAGCTCGTTCACCGGCGGCGAGGTGTTCCGCAGCGGCTGCACCTTCCGCCGCGGCAACGGCAGGATCTTCTACTTCAGTCCCGGCGACCAGGACTACCCGGTGTACCACCACCCGGACGTGCTGCATGTCATCGCCAACGGAGCCGAATGGGCGGCCGCCGACCCGTCACGGCGCGAGCTGCCGGCCCTGCTCCGCTCCGAGGAGGGCGGCTTCAGCGCCGGGCACGGCCACCAGGGCGCGATGCACGGCGAGGAGGCCGCGGAGTGAGCGCCGCCGCGAACCCGGTGCGGCCGCTCCGCGTGGTCCAGGTCGGGGCGGGCGCGATGGGCCGGGTCTGGCTGCGCACCCTGACCGCGTCCGACGACGTCGATCTCGTCGGGGTGGCGGACCTCGACGTCGAGCGGGCGCGGGCCGCCGTGCGCGCCGCCGGTGCCGACGCCAAGGTCGGCGCCTCGCTCGGCGACCTGCTCGCGGACACCGGGCCGGACGCCGTCGTGAACGCCACCGTCCCGGCGGCCCACAACGAGGTGAACATCGAGGCGCTCTTCGCCGGGCTCCCGGTCCTGTGCGAGAAGCCCGCCGCGCCGACCCTGGCCGAGGCGGCCGTCCAGGTCGCCGCCGCCGAGGCGACCGGCCGGCTGCTGATGATCAGCCAGTCCCGCCGCTACTACGCCGCCCTGGAGGAGTACCGTCGCCGCATCGCCGAGCTCGGCACGCCCGGCCTGCTCAGCACCGGCTTCTTCCGCGGCGAGCGCTTCGGGGGCTTCCGCGACGTGATGGAGCAGCCGCTGCTGGTGGACATGGCCATCCACGCCTTCGACGCGGCCCGTCACCTGCTGGGAGCGGAGCCGATCTCGGTCGTGTGCGAGAGCTGGAACCCCGCCTGGAGCTGGTACCGGGGCGACGCGGCGGCGACCGCGACGTTCCTGTTCGACGGCGGCACCCGTTACGTCTTCACCGGCTCCTGGTGCTCGGAGGGGCTGGAGACCCCCTGGAACGGCCAGTGGCGGGCCACCGGCCCCGGAGGCACCGTGACCTGGGACGGCGAGGACCGCGTGACCTCCAGCACCGGCGGCGCGTCCGAGGTGCCGGCGGGCACTCACGAGGAGATCTCCGGGGCGCTGGCCGAGTTCGTCGCGGCGCTGCGCACGGGCGTCGAACCGTCCGGATCGATCGCCCGCAACATCCGCTCCCTGGCCATGGTGGAGGCGGCGGTGCGCTCGGCGGAGTCGGGCGCGCGGGTCCACATCGGGGCGCTGCTGGAACAGGCCCACCGGGACGCGCTGGCCCTTCCCGTCCGCGAGGAGATCCGCGCCCGGCTGGAAGCCTCAGGACCGCGACCCGGCTGACGGCGCAGCACCTACCGCGGAAGGTCGAGTGATCTGCCGCGGCGGGTTGACGACGTGGGGTGAACGCGACCAGGAACCCCGCCGCCCCCGGCCCGCAGCGCCGGATGGGCGCAGTCGTGGGCGTCGCCGCCGGCCAGGATGAGGACCTTGGGCGGCGGCCCGCCGGCCGGCGCGACCGCCTGATCGATCACAACGGGTTTGGAAGCGTGCCATTGACAGGTGCGTCGGCCGACCGAAAAGATACGGTCGTCCGTACAACTTCGTGGGCAAGAGGCACCGGATGACCGACATCGACTGGGCGCGGCGGCTGGCTCTGGAACCGGGCGCCGCCGTGCCGCTCTACTATCAGCTGCGCGAGCGCCTGCGCGCGGTGATCGGCGAGTGCGAGCCCGACACCCCGATCCCGGCGGAGAAGGACCTCATGGTGTTCGCCGGGGTGAGCCGGGCCACCGCGCGGCGGGCGATCGGCGACCTGGTCCAGGAGGGGCTGCTGGTGGCCCGGCAGGGCAGCGGCACCTACACCGCACCGGTCGGGGTCACCTCCGAGCTTCTGGGCTCCCGGCCGGCCGGCTTCACCGAGACGATGGCCAGGCTGGGCCGCAAGCCGACCACGCGGGTGCTCGCGGCGCGCGCGCAGCCGTGCGCCGCCGACCTCGCACCGGCGCTCGGCCTGGAGGCCGGCGGCGAGGTCGTCTTCCTCGAACGCCTCCGACTGCTCGACGACGAGCCCTGCATGATCGAGAGCGCCCACCTGCCCGCCGAGCTGGTGCCCGGCATCCTCGACGAGGACCTGACCGGATCGCTCTACGGCCTGCTGCGGCTGAAGTACGGGCTGACCCCGGCCTCGGGCAAGGAGACGATCGGCGCGGTCAACGCCGACTACCGCCTGGCCGGGCTGCTGCACGTGCCCATGGCCGCGGCCCTGCTGGCCACCGCGCGGTCGACGGTCACCGAGGGCGGGCTGCCGCTTGAATACACGATCCGCCACGCCAGAGGCGACCTCGCCGTGTTCTCCGTCGAGCTCAACGACGCGAAGAACGCCCTGATGGGTCAGGAGCCGAGTTGAACGGCGTGTCCAGACGGCGCCTGCTCGCCGCCGCCGCGCTCGCCCCCGTGCTGGCGGCGTGCGGCGGCCGCGCGGAGCCCGAGGCGCCCGCCGACGGCGTGCCGCGCGGCGACCTGTCGGTCTGGCTGCACCAGACGCGGGCCTACGACGCGGTCTTCACCCCGCTGGTCGAGAAGTACACGCGGGAGTTCCGCGAGGTCGGTGTGAAGCCCCTCTACATCCCCGTCGCCCAGCTCGACACCAAGCTGCTCACCGCCTTCACGGGCGGCTCGCCACCCGACGTGTTCAGGATCGGCGGCTGGACCGTCCCCGGCCATGCCCGCAAGGGCCGGTTGGCGCCCGCAGAACCGTCGCTCAGCGGCGGCTACGACAAGGCCGCGATCGACTCCCTCACCTACGAGGGCAAGGTCTACGGCGTGCCGACCGACTACACCCTCTGCTACCTCTACTACCGCCGTGACCGGTTCGCCGAGGCCGGGCTCGACCCGGACAAGCCGCCCTCCACCTGGGAGGAGGTCGCCGACTACAGCAAGCGGCTCACCTCGGCCGACGGCGAGAAGGTCGGCCTGCAGTGGATCCTCGGCAACCCGCAGTGGACGGTCATGCAGCTCCTCGCCCTGGTCAAGGGGAAGGGCGGCACGATCCTCAGCCCCGACGGCAGCAAGGCCACGATGGCCACCGACGCGGGCGTGGCGGCGCTGCGGTTCTACGCCGGCCTGGGCAACGCCAAGCTCTCCGACCCGCTGTCCGCCTTCGGGCTGTTCGCCGGCGGGAAGGCGGCGATGCTCGTCTCCGGCCTGTTCGCGATGGACCTGCTCCCGACGCTCAACAAGAAGCTCGAGTCCGGCAAGGTCTACGACATCGCGCCGATGCCGCGCTTCGACGCCGGGCCGGCGGTGGTGCCCGCCTACACCTGGGGCTGGGCGGTGGCCGACAAGAGCGAGATCCGCCACACGGCCTGGCACTTCATCGACTACCTGCAGCGGCCCGACGTGGCGGCCGAGCAGCTGCGCGAGGCGGGCTCGCTCACGCCGATCACGGGCTGGGAGAAGCTCGAAGGCGCCGACCGGAAGGCCATCGAGATCATGGCGGCCTCCGCGCCGCACGCCGACTTCGGCCCGAGGACCCCGGTGTGGGCCGAGATGGCCAAGGCGCTAACCGACGCGGGCGATGCCGTGGCACACGGGAAGAAGACCCCTGAGCAGGCCGCGCAGGACTTCGACCAGGCGATGCGGCTCGCCCTGTGACAGCCGTCCAGCTGCGGCTCGGGCGCACGGCCACGCTGTCGGGCCAGGGGCAGCGGCGGGCGGAAGGACGGGCCGGCGGGCTGCTGGCGCTGCCCGCGGCGATCTACTTCGGCGTGTTCTGGCTGCTGCCGTTCCTGTCGGCGGCCTATCTGAGCTTCACCCGCTACGACCTGGCCGGGATGCCGGAGTGGACCGGCCTGGACAACTACCGCAAGATGGTGGAGGACCCGGGGTTCTGGAACTCCGCCCAGGTCACCGCCGCCTACACGGCGGGCTCGGTGATCCCGTCGATCGTGCTCGCCCTGGCGATCGCCGTGCCGCTGTCGAAGCCCGGCCGCCTCAACGGCGTGTTGCGCGGCCTGATGATGATCCCGGCGGTGATGCCGCTGGTGGCCACCTCCGTGGTCTGGCGGATCATCTACGCCGACGGCGGACCGGCCAACGCGGTGCTCGGCCTCGCGGGGCTCGCGCCGGTGTCCTGGCTGACCGACGACGGGATCGCGCTCTGGGCCCTGGTGATCATGGTCACCTGGAAACACCTCGGGCTCTTCGTGATCATCCTGACGGCCGGGCTCCAGGGCCTGCCGCCCAGCGTGTACGAGGCCGCCGCGCTGGACGGCGCGGGACCCGTACGCGCCTTCTTCTCGATCACCGTTCCGCTGCTGCGCAGGACCCTGCTGTTCGTGCTGGTCATCGCCGTGGTGGGGTCGATGCAGGCGTTCATCCCCGCGTTCCTGCTGACCGGCGGAGGGCCGGCGGGCGCCACCGAGGTGCTGCCGTACTACATGTGGTCGAACGCCTTCGCCTTCGAGCGCATGGGCTACGCCTCGGCCATGGCGATGGTGCTGCTCGCCCTGCTGGTCGTGCTGTCGCTCGTGCAGTTCCGGTTCCTGCGCGGCGGTGGCGATGAGTAGGGTCCTGCTCCCGCTGGTGGTCGCGGTCATGCTGCTGCCCGTCGGCGTCATGGCCGTCGTGGCCTCGGCGCCCGAGGGCGGCGGCGCGGAGTTCAGCCTGTTCGCCAACATCGCCGAGATGTTCGCCGGCGGCGGCTTCCCCGTCTATTTCGGCAACAGCCTCATCCTGTCCTTCGGCATCGGCCTGCTCGACGTGCTCTTCGCCGGCGCGAGCGGCTACGCGCTCGCCCGGCTCCGCTTCCGCGGCAGAAAGGCGCTGTTCGCCCTGGTCGTCGTCACGCTGGCGCTCTCGCCCACCGTCGTGATGGTGCCCGTCTACGTGATCGTCCACCAGCTCGGCTGGATCGACACCTACCAGGGCATGATCGTGCCGAGCATGATCAGCGCGTTCGGCGTGTTCCTGGTCCGCCAGTTCGCCCTCGGCCTGCCCGAGGAGTTGCTGCTCGCGGCGCGGGTGGACGGCGCGGGCGAGTTCCGGATCTTCGCCACCATCGCGGTGCCTCTGCTGCGGCCCGCGCTGCTGACGCTGTTCCTGCTGCAGTTCCTCACGCAGTGGGACAACCTGCTCTGGCCGCTGCTCGTCGCCAACGACCCGGCGCTGTGGCCGCTGCCGGTCGGGATCTCCCAGCTGCAGACCGAGATCGGCTACGACATCCGGCTGATGACCACCGCGGCGCTGGTCACCGCGGTGCCGCCCATCGTCGTCATGTTCTTCCTCCAGCGCTATTACGTCGCCGGACTGACCCTCGGGGGTGTCAAGAAGTGACCGCCTTCGGCGAGTGGACGCTCGTCCACGGCCTGCCCGCGTTCTCGTACACGATGGACCAGGACGGCGACCCGCGGGCGCTGTGGGACCCGATCCTCGATCCGCCGACCCGGCGGCACGCCGTCCACCTGGGGAACCGGCGCATCACGCTGGTGGCCGACAACTACGGGCGCTGCGACCTCTTCGACGAGCACACCGGGCTGCGCTGGCTGACCCGCGACACCGGCGTCGCCACCGCCGGCGGCCTGTCGACCGCGGGCTCCACGACGGAGCGGCTGTTCGGGCCCGCGTTCGCGGTGGTGCGGGTGGCCGGCGAGCGGCTGTCGCTGGAGCGCACCGTGCTCTGCCCGGAGGGCGAGCAGCCCTGGGTGCTGGTCCGGCTGCGCGTCCGCAACCTGACGGACGAGCGGGTACGCGTGCCGCTGACCGAGGAGTGGCAGTCCCGCCCGGCCGAGGTCAGCCTGATCAGCGGCCCGGCGCCGGCTCCCGACCCCGGTCTCGAACTGGAGCTGATCGGCGGCGAGCGCACCCGCTCCGGGCGCCTCACGATCCCCCTCGACCTGGAGCCGGGCGGCGAGCGGACCGTCGAGCTGCGGTACGGCCTGCTCGACGAGGGTGCTCCGGTGAGCGGCGGCACCGAGGCGAGCCTCGCCGGGCTGGCCGCGCGGCTGCCCCGGGCACACGCCGCCCAGGCTCCCGAGGCCGAGCGCGAGGTCCCCTGGCACGCGGCGCTGCTGGCCGGCGGCTCCTGCGCCGACGGGGTGCTCGGCGGCCACACCCTCGACCAGGGCTCGTGCTACTCCTTCCGGCACGGGTTCAACGGGGCCGCCCGCGACCCGCTCCAGCACGCGCTGCCGCTCGTGTACACCGAGCCCGACCTGGCCCTGTCCGTGCTGCGCAACACCTGCGCCTGGGGGAGCCCGGACGGCGACCTGCCGTACGCGCTGCGACCGGACAAGTCACCGTGGACCGACCTGTTCCGGCCGTCCGACCAGAACCTGTGGGCGCTGTGGCTGGCCGCCGAGTACCTCGCCGCGACCGGGGACGCGGCGGCGTTCGGCGCGGACGTGCCCTACCACCCGGTGCACGACGCGCGGCCGGTGCCGCTCGGGGAGCACCTGCGGCGGCAGTTCCGCTTCTTCGCCGACGTCGTCGGGCGCGGCGACCACGGGCACGTGCGCATCCTCAACGCCGACTGGAACGACCTGGCGATCTCCAGGAGCGGCGCGCCCGCCGAGGACATGATCGAACGCGGCGAATCGGTGCTGAACTCCGCGATGGCGGCTTGGGTGCTGCCCCGCTACGCGGCGCTGGCCGAGCGGCTCGGCGACCACGCGACCGGCAAGGAGGCGCGCGAGCTGGGCGGGACGCTGCGCGACCTGGTGGCCGGCGAGTGGACGGGACGCTGGTTCCGCCGCGCCTACGGCCCCGGCGTGGTGGTCGGCGAGGACGACCTGTGGCTGGAGGTCCAGCCGTGGGCGATCCTCTGCGGCGCCGCCACGCCCGGCCAGGCCCGCGCCCTGCTGGACACGATCGAGGCCACGGCCGCCGCCGAATCGCCCCTGGGCGCCCGCGTACGATGGCCCGCCCTGCCGGGCAGCCGGGCCGGGGACGGCGCGATCTGGTACGCGATCAACATGACGCTCATCTGGGCCGCCGCCGAGCACGCCCCCGAACTGGGCTGGTCATGGTGGCGGCGCATGTCGCTGGCCTCCCACGCGGCCGCCTATCCGGACGTGTGGGAGGGCACGCTGTCCGGCCCCGACGCCTACCTGCCGCCCGAGTCCGCCCGCCCAGGCCGCACCTGGGACCTGGCCCACCTCGGCGTCGCCATGCAGGCCTACCCGGTGGCCAACCTGCACGCGCACGCCCAGCCGCTGCTGGCCTACCTGCGGCTGCTGGGCGTCGTACCCGACGGGTCGGGCCGGCTCCACGTCGGCGGCGGCGCCTCGTTCCGGAGCCGGGTGCTGACCGTCGCGCCGGACGGGAGCGGGCGGCTCGCGCCCCTCGGCCCGGTCGAGCTGGTCACCCCGGCCGGCCCTGTGTCCGGCCCCGTGTCCGGCGCAGGCCCGCTCACGTGGTGACGCGGCTCGGGGTCGACGTCGGGGGCACCACCGTGAAGTGGGCGCTCCTCGGCGCGGACCACGAGGTGGTCGGCTCGGGCTCCGCGCCGACGCCGCCCGGGCCCGGCGCGGTGGTGGCCCTGGCCGGCGGGCTGGTACGCGAGGGCGTGACGAGCATCGGGATCGGGCTGCCCGGCCACGTGGACCGGACCGCCGGGATCGCCGAGTTCGTGCCCAACCCGCCGGGGGACTGGACGGGCTTCCCCGTCGGGCCCGAGCTGCGCGCCGGCACCGGGCTGCCGGTCGCCGTGGTCAACGACGCCCGCGCGTTCGCGCTGGCCGAGCTCCGCGCGGGGGCCGCCCGCGGCATGTCCGACGTGCTCTTCGCAGTGCTCGGGACGGGCGTCGGCGGGGCGGTGGCGCTGGGCGGCGAGATCCTCGCGGGGCCCCGTGACAACCTGGGCGAGGTCGGCCACATCACGGTCGACTCCTACGGGCCGCGGTGCTGCTGCGGCAACCGCGGGTGCGCCGAGACCTACGCCGCGGGCCCGGCGATCGTGCGGGGACTCGACGGCTTCGCCACCCCGGCCGCCGTCGCGGCGGCGGCACGGGCGGGCGACCGGGTGGCCGCGGCGGCGATGAGCCGGGCCGGCTGGGCGCTGGGGGTGGCGCTCGGGGACGCGGCGGCGCTGCTCGGGATGGGGACGATCGTCGTCGGAGGCGGCGTGGCCGGGGCGCTCGACCTCATGCTGACCGCCATGCGCGACGAGTTCGAGCGGAGGCGTCCGCTCATCGGTGACGTGACGGTGCTGCCCGCCGCGCTCGGCCCGTGGGCCGGGGCGATCGGTGCCGCGCTCTATGGAGGTGAGCCGCAGTGAAGTGGATCAAGCAGGCGATGGAGCTGCTCGGGGAGATCGAGCGTACCCAGGAGGAGCCGATCGCGGCCGCGGCCGACGTGGCGGCGCGGGTGATCGGCGGCGGGGGAGTGGTGCACACGTTCGGCACCGGGCACTCGCGCATGGGTGTCGAGGAGCTGTTCCCCCGGTACGGGTCCTACCCGGGCTTCCATCCCATCGTGGAGCTGGCGACGACGTTCTACACGCAGGTCGCGGGGGCGAACGGGATGCGGCAGGCGATGTTCATCGAGCGGGTCGAGGGGCTGGCGGACCAGATCCTGGCCAACTACGAGCTGCGGCCCGCGGACGCGGCGATCGTGTTCAGCGTCAGCGGCCTCAACGCGGTCCCTATCGAGATGGCCATGGGGCTGCGCAAGGCGGGCGTGCCCGTCATCGCGGTGACGTCGGCGCGGGAGACGGCCGCGGTCGGGCCAGGCCACCCGAGCGGCACGCGGCTGGCCGACCACGCCGACGTGGTGATCGACCTGTGCACGCCCGTGGGCGACGCGCTGTGCCGGGTCGAGGGGCTGGCCGAGCCGGTCGGGCCGGGCAGCACGCTGGCGGTGGTCGCGGTGGTCAACGAGATCAAGGTCCGTACGGCGGAGCTGCTCGCGGCGGACGGCCTGATGCCGCCGGTCATCTCCAGCGCCAAGCTCGTCGGCCGGCGGCGTTCCGACGAGCTGTTCGAGGCCGCCTACCTGGAGCACGCGCGCCGGGCCTCCGAGGTGCTGAGAAAGCCCGGCGCATGACCGTCGTGGTGGCAGGGGCCGCCGGCGGCATCGGCAGGGCCTGCGTGGACGCGGTACGGGCGGCCGGCGGCCAGGTCTTCGGCGCCGACCTCGACAACGGCCTGGACATCACCAGGCCGGGCGGCGCCGAGCAGGCCATCGCGCGGGCGTCGGCGGCGTACGGGAAGATCACCGGGGTCGTGCACGCGGTCGGCATGTCCGGCAGGGCGCTGGGCGACGGCGGCGTCACCGCGTGCGGTGACGAGGCCTGGAACGAGGTGCACCGCGTCAACCACACGTCGGTGTTCCGGCTGCTGCGCGCGTCGATCCCGGTGATGGAGGAGGGCGGGTCGATCGTGGTGATCGGCTCGGCGCTGGGCACCGCGCTCGACGACGACTTCCGCACCGTGGCCTACGCCTCGTCCAAGGGGGCGCTCATCCCGCTGATCAGGTCGGCCGCCCGCGAGACGGCGCCGCGCGGGGTGCGGATCAACCTCATCTCCGCCGGGCTGGTGGCCACCCCCATGAGCCGCCGCGCCCAGACCGACCACGCCATCCGGGCCAGGCTGCCCGAGCTCATGCCGCTGGGGGCCAGGCTCTGCACCCCTGAGGACGTCGCGGCCGCCGTGCTCTGGCTGCTCTCCCCCGCGGCCGGCCGTACGACAGGAGCCGTCATCCCCGTCGACGGCGGCTGGCATCTTCGATGAGAGGAACGCCGCGGTGAACGTGTTGTGGGAAGGCGACGTGATCGTCGCCGGAGGGGGCAGCGCGGGGTGCGCCGCCGCGGTGGCGGCCGCCCGGTCCGGCGCCCGCTGCCTGCTGGTGGAGAGCGCCGGATACCTCGGCGGCACGGGCGCCGCGGTGCTCGACACCTTCTACGGCTTCTACGCGCCGGGCCCCGGATCCCCGCGGGTGGTCGGCGGCATCGGGTGGGAGGTGTGCGAGCGGCTGTTCGCCACCGGATCGGCCTTCGAGCGGCCCAACACCTACGGCGCGGGAACGGGCGTCACGTACGAGCCCGAGGCGCTCAAGGTCGTGTGGGACGAGCTCACCGCCGGCGTCACCGTCCTGCTGCACGCCCGGGTCTGCGGCGCGGGCGACGAGGTCGAGACCGTCGCCGGGCGGTTCCGGGTCAGGGCGCCGGTGGTCGTCGACGCCACCGGGGACGCGGAGATCGCCTGGCGGGCCGGGGCGGCGGTCGAGCGGCCCGGCATGCGGCTGCAGCCGATGACCACGACGTTCCGGCTCGGCGGCGTGGACCTGTCGGCGACCTCGGCGACCTCGGCGGCCGAGCTGCGCGCCCTGATGGAGGAGGCGGGGGACGCGTACGAGCTGCCCCGGCGCGACGGGTCGGTGCACAGGACGGTGCACGACGGCATCGTGCACACCAACCTCACGCGGGTGAGCGGCCTGGACCCCACCGATCCGATGGAGTTGTCGCGGGCCGAGCGTGAGGGGCGGCGGCAGGCGAGCGCGTACGTGCGTTTCCTGCGGGAGAAGGTCCCGGGGTACGGCTCCGCCGTGCTGCTGGGCACGTCGGTCCGGATCGGGGTGCGCGAGTCCCGGCGCCTCAAAGGCCGATATGTCCTGACCCGCGAGGATGTGCTGGCAGGGAGAGACCACCCCGACACGATCGCCCGCTGCGGCGCCCCCATCGAGGACCACGACGCGGGAGCCGGGACCCGCTGGGAGTACGTCCGCGGCCACGGCACCTACGGCATCCCCTACCGCTGCCTGCTGCCCGCCGAGGCCCCCGGCCTGATCGTCGCCGGGCGGTCCCTGTCCGCCACGCACGACGCGCACGCCTCCGCCCGCTCGATGGGGCAGTGCATGGCCATGGGAGAGGCGGCGGGCACGGCCGCCGCCCTCGCGGTGGAGAGCTCCAGGGAACCGGCGGACGTCGACGTGGACGTCCTGCGCGGCAGGCTGCGGGCGAACGGAGCCATCCTGTGACGGTCCGTACCGTGCTGGGTGACGTCGAGGAACTCGGCGTCACCTACGCCCACGAGCACCTGTTCATGACCGGCGGCTGGCCCGTGCGCAACGAGCCCGACTACCGGCTCGACTCGCTGGAGGCCGCCGTCGCGGAGGTCTCGGCGGCGCGGCGGCTGGGGCTCGCCGCGGTCGTGGAGATGACCCCGCTGGGGTTCGGCCGCAGCCCCCGGCTGATGCGGGCCCTCGCCGAGCGGACCGGCCTGCACGTCGTGGCCGTGACCGGCTTCCACAAGAGCACCTACTACAGCGACGCGCACTGGCTGCACCACTACGACGCCGACGAGATCGCCGGCCTGCTGGTCTCCGAGATCGAGGAGGGCATGGACGAGCTCGGCCTCGTCGGGCCGATCGTCCGGCGCTCGCCCGCGCGGGCCGGCGCCGTCAAGCTCGCCGCCGGCTACCACCGGCTGCCGCACGGCCGGCTGATCAGCGCCGTCGCCCAGGCCGCGCGGCGCACCGGCGCTCCGGTCGTCACCCACTGCGACAAGGGCACGATGGGGCACGAGCTGCTGGACGCTCTCGACGTCGACCGGGTGGTGCTCGGGCACATCGACCACAACCCCGACCCCGGCTATCTCGTCTCGCTGGCGGAGCGGGGCGCGTACCTCGCGTTCGACCGGCCGGGACGGATCAAGTACGGGCCGGACAGCGACGTCGTGGCGCTGGTCGAGGCGCTTGCCGGGCGAGGGCTCGGGCACCGGCTGCTGTTCGGCATGGACCTCGCCCGCAGGTCGTACTGGCCGAGCCTGGGCGGCGGGCCCGGCCTGGCATACCTGCTGGACAGGTTCGTCCCGCGGCTGGAGGCCGCGGGGCTCGGCGAGGTGGCGCGGGCGGCGCTGACCGGCAACGCCGCCGCCGCCTTCGCGATCCGTTGACGCTCAGGGAAGGTTCTTCTGGGCGGCGTGCTCCCAGGAGGAGTTGGTGCCGATCTCCGGTGCGGAGCCGGCGAAGGCGCCGCGGGCGTAGGTGTCGCCCTGGAGGGTGTACATCAGCCAGGCGGTCAGGTATCCCAGGAAGCCGCCGCCGTCGCCCTGGATCGTGTTGTGCCCGGCGCCCTTGAGCATGGCCTTGGCGGCGGCGCCGGGGACGGCCTCGTAGTACGCCCGGATGGCGGAGTGCGGGGAGATCAGGCCGTCCCGGCTGCCGCTGAGGAACAGGACGGGGCAGTCCAGCTGGTCCACGGAGAACGCGTCGTCCGGGTCGACCCAGATCGGGGCGGGCAGCGCGATCGGGACGACCGACGAGATCAGGCCGCCCGACTTGGTGGCCGTGTTGACGGAGCCGCCCGCGCCCTGCGAGTGGCCGACGGCGCCGACCTTGCTCACGTCGAGCTTGCCGTGGAACACGCTGGCGGAGTCGCCGTTCCTGGCCACCATGTACTCCGCGGCGTCGATCATCTCGACGCCGGCGCCCGTCGTCGTGTCCGTCGTGGCGATCACCACGAACCCCCAGGAGGCGAGCTGGTCCAGCACGCCCGGATACTGGGTGGGAACGGCGTTCGTGCCGTTGCCCCAGGTGACGATCGGATGCTTGACGCCTCCTTCGCCCAGGTCGGCCGGGTAGTGGATCCGATACTCGCCGCCGACGTCGGCGGTGGCCACGGCCCATGGCCCGGCCGCCGCGTAGTGGGCCTCGATCGTGTCGGCGGCCCGCGCGGGGGAGACCAGGACTCCCAGCAGCAGCACCACGGCGACCATGAGCTTCATGCATCCTCCCAGTTGTACGGATGACCGTATCTTTCGCTGCACCGGCCACCCTGTCAACAGCCCTGTCGGCCGACCGCACGCGTTACGACGCCTCCTTCGCGCGCCGCCGTAGGGTGTTCACGGTCTCGGCGTACGCATCGGAGCCCACGAGGAGCAGAGATGGCGAAGACCCAGGGGAGCGCGGCGCCACACGACCGTGACGCCTTCGACGAGATGCTCGCGGAGCTGGCCGAGCGCCGCCAGGAGTTCCGCGAGCAGTGTTACGTCCCCAAGGACTTCGTCGCCCGGCTCAAAAGGCTCGGCTTCTACCGGGCCTCGACGCCGCAGCGGTTCGGCGGCGAGACGATGCCGCCCGCCGAGTTCCTCAGGAAGATCGAGCGGATCTCGGCCGTCGACGGCTCCACCGGATGGGTCGCCGGCTTCGGCTCACAACTGGTCTACCTGGGCTCGCTGCCGCTGGAGACCCAGGCCGAGCTGTACGCCGACGGCCCCGACGTCGTCTTCGCCGGCGCCCTGTTCCCCGTCCGGCAGGCCACGCCGACCGAGCGCGGCTTCCTCGTCAACGGCCGGTGGAAGTTCGCCAGCGGCTGCATGGCCGCCGACATCGTCTGCGTCGGCATCCCCGGCGACGACTCGACCGCCGGCAGGCCGCGCGGCGCGCTGGTCCGCCCCGAGCGCCTGGAGATCGTCCGCGACCGGGACGTCGTCGGCATGCGGGGCACCGGCTCGTTCGACCTGGTCGCCGAGGACGTCGAGATCGGCAGGGAGTGGACGTTCATCCGCGGCGGGGAGCCGGTGATCGACGAGCCTCTCTACCGCTATCCCGCGATCACGTACGCCGCCCAGTCGCTCTCCGTCGTCTCCGCCGGCGTCGCCAGGGCCGCGCTCGACTTCGCCGAGCAGGACGGCGCTCCACGGGCCCGTGGGCTCGGGCGCGGATCGCAGCACGATGTGGCTGCCTGCAGGTAGGTCGTCAGCCACCTGCC
The DNA here is from genome assembly GCF_004348685.1 of Nonomuraea deserti. Lineage (GTDB taxonomy): Bacteria > Actinomycetota > Actinomycetes > Streptosporangiales > Streptosporangiaceae > Nonomuraea > Nonomuraea deserti. The sequence goes on from NZ_SMKO01000061.1 coordinate 13,794, forward strand.
GGTGAAGGCGTTGTGGCGCACCGAGAGCTCGCCGGCCGGGGCGGGGACGATCGGCGCGGCACGGTGAAATCGATTTCTGCCCTTCATCGTTCGATCTTGGGAGCGGGGCGTCAAGTGGTCGCCCACGCGTCAGGTCGCGGAGGAGACGTCACACTCCGGGCACTCCTGACCCTCTTGGTTGCCGAGGCGGTCACCGCCTTCCCCATCGATCCACCAGGAGTATCCATGTCAACCGCCTACGTCGTCACCGCCGTGGTGACCGTCGCCGCCAACACCTTCTCCGGGCTCGCGGCCATGACCCGGCTCAAGCCGATCATGCGCACGCTGCGCCCCGCGCTCGACCGGGCCGGCGTGCCCGAGTCATGGCTGGTCTGGCCGATCGGCGCGCTGAAGGTGCTCGGCGCGCTCGGGCTGGCGCTCGGGCTGCTCGGCGTGCCGCTCGTCGGGACGGCCGCCGCCGCCGGTCTCGTGCTCTACTTCGTCTGCGCTCTCTTCGCCCATCTCCGCGTCAGCGACTACGCGCCGCAGTTCTACCTGGCGATGGTGTTCCTCGGGCTCGCGGCGGCCACCCTGGCCCTGGACCCGGCTCTCGCCCTGTCCCCGGCCAGGTGACCGCCGCTTCCCCCGTCAGGCCTGCGTACGGGTCAGCTCCAGGCGTACCCTGGCCAGCCAGGAGCCCCAGCCGTCATCCGGCCGGCTGTCGCCGATGCGCAGGTAGAACGTCCGGGACTCGCCCCGCAGGTCGGCGAGGTCGAGCGTGCGCTCCGCCCGGTTGGACCGGTCGCGAACGTCGTTCTCCTCCCGCAGCACGGTCCGCCAGGTGCGCTGATCCTCCGACACCTCCACGAGGAACTGGTTGGCGATGTCCAGCGTCAGCGAACCGCCGGTGACCTGGGCGGGCAGCTCGAACCGGTAGGTGGCGTGGCTGTCGCCGTCGGTGAACCGGGCACGCCCGTCGTGCACCTCGCCGTCGAGCTGGGAGCCGCCCGCGTCCAGGAGCCAGGGCTCCTCGGCCGGGGTGCCGGGCGTGAACTCCACCGTGTCGCCGATCAGCGTGACCGCCACCTGCTCGCCGGTGGACCCCTGGTCGGAGGTGGCGGCGAGCCGGATCACGTGGCTGCCGGGACCGGCCGTCGCCGGCACCGCCACCTCGAACGTCAGGGTCTGGGACGCGCCCGGCGCGATGGGCCCGAAGGGGGCGGACGCGGGCTGGACGGTCCAGCCCTCGGGTCCCGTGGCGGTGAGCCGGCCGCCGGCGGGCTTCGTGGCGTGGTTGGCCACGGTCGCCGAGAGCCGCACGGTCTCACCGGGGGCGGCGAAGACCCCGGAGCTCTCGATGACCAGCGTCGACGTGGCGGGCGGCTCGGGGGCGAGGAGTTCCACCTCGGCCAGCGAGACCGCCGAGCCGCCGGTGAACCTGATCCGGTAGTGGGTGTACGCGCTCGGGCTGGTGATCTTGAACGGGCGCGTCTGCGACCGCCACGTGAAGCTCTCACCGGTCCGCTTGTCGATGGACTTCCACGCGTTGCCGTCCTTGGAGCCCTCCAGGACCCAGCTGGACGGATCCTGGGCGGGCTCGCCCGAGCCGGACGTGAGCGTATAGTAGCGCGCCGTGCGCTCGCCGTCGAAGGAGTACCGCACCGACTCGGGCACCGTCGCCCCGGTGGCCGAGTCGTCGTCGAACAGCGCGCTCACGTCGGCGCCGCCGGGCGCCGACGCCGTGCCGCGCCCGGGCCCGGTGAGGTCGTGCAGCGGCGTGGGGATCCGGTCGTCGCCGGTGATCGAAGGCGGGGCGGCGTTCCTCCCCGTGCCCCAGCGCGAGGGCTTGGGCCCCATCTCGAACACCAGCTCGCCGCCCTTGGCGACCAGGTCGTGCGGCAGGTACGTCTTCCCGTACGGCTTGCCGTTGACCTTCACCTCCTGCACGTAGACGTTGCGCGCGCTGTTGCCCGGCGCCCTGATCACCAGCTTCCTGCCGTTCTCCAGGCGCACGGTCGCCTTCTCGAACAGGGGCGAGCCGATCGCGTAGTAGGGGCTGCCCATCTGCAGCGGGTAGAAGCCGAGGGCGCTGAAGACCTGCCAGGCCGACATCTCCCCGTTGTCCTCGTCTCCCGGGTAGCCCTGGCCGATCTCGCTGCCCAGGTACAGCCGCGACAGCGCCTCGCGCACCTTGGCCTGGGTCTTCCACGGTCGTCCCGCGTAGTCGTACATGTAGGCGATGTGGTGCGAGGGCTGGTTGCTGTGCCCGTACTGGCCCATCCGCACGTCGCGGGCCTCGCGCATCTCGTGGATGACCCCGTTGTACGAGCCGGGGAACAGCGCGGTCTCCTGGCTGTCGAAGAACGCGTCGAGCTTGCCGGCCAACTCGTCCGCGCCGCCGTACAGGTTGGCCAGGCCGCGGCCGTCCTGCGGCACGTGGAAGGCCATGTTCCAGCCGTTCGTCTCGGTGTAGTCGTGGCCCCACTCGCGCGGGTCGTACGCGTCCGGCTTGAGCCGGAACGACCCGTCGGCGTTCCTGCCCTGGAAGAAGCGGACCGCCGGGTCGAACATGTGCACGTAGTTGAGCGCCCGGTTCCTGAAGTACTCGTGCTCCTCCAGGTAGCGGGCGCGTTTCGCGCCCTTCGACCGTTCGGCCAGCGACTTGGCCATGTTCGCGATGCCGAAGTCGTTGATGTAGCCGTCCATGGCCCACGACATGGCCTCACCCGTCGACTCCGTGCTCGTGTAGCCGAGGAAGACGGAGGTGGACAGGCCCTTGCGGCCCACGTGGCGGGTGGTCGGGGTGACCGTGGCGTTCTTGACCGCCGCCTCGTAGGCGGTCTCGGCGTCAAACCCGGTGATCCCCTTCAGGTGGGCGTCGGCGAAGGCGACGTCGGAGCTCGTGCCGACCATCAGGTCGGCGTAGCCCGGCGAGGACCACCGCGCGATCCAGCCGCCGTCCTCGTACTGCCGCACGAACCCGTCCACCATCTCCCCGGCCGCCTTGGGCGTGAGCAGCGCGTACGCGGGCCAGGTGGTGCGGTAGGTGTCCCAGAAGCCGTTGTTGACGTACACCTTCCCGTCCGCCACCTTCGCCCCGGTCTCGGTGGGCGTGCTGGGCGGGGTCTCGACGGCCGACTGCACCGCGTGCCTGTACACCGGGGCGTCCGCGGTGCCGGTGTTCTCGAAAGCGGAGTTGGGATACAGGAACAGCCGGTACAGGTTGGAGTACAGCGTGACGAGCTGGTCCTGGCTCGCGCCCTCGACCTCGATGACGCCGAGCTTGGCGTCCCACGCCTTGCGCGCCCGCTCGCTGACCTGCTCCAGCGTGTCGGACGCGCCGATCTCCAGCTCCAGGTTCTTCCTGGCCTGCTCCACGCTGATCAGCGAGGACGCGATCCGCATGGACACGGTGCGCTTCTCGCCCGCGTCGAACGCGAGATAGCCCAGCACGCTGTCGCGTCCCTGGCCGGTCAGCTTGCCGCCGCCGGTGACCGGGCGGTCGAAGGTGGCGTAGTAGAACATGCGCGTCGCCCCGGTGGACAGGTCGCTGCGCACGTCGGAATAGCCGGTGACCACGCCGCCGGACACGTCGAGGGTCAGGCCGCCGCGGTTGTCCACGTTGTCGAAGATCAGCTTGGCCGACGAGCCGGGGAACGTGAACCGGGCCAGCGCCGCGTGGTCGGCCGGCGCGATCTCCGTCTTGAGGCCGTTGTCGAAGGTGACGGCGTACAGGTGCGGCTGCGCGACCTCCCGCTCGTGGCGGAAGGGCAGCGCGCGGGCGGTCCTCGACGGGTCGGGCGCCCCTTCGGCCGCCGACGGCATGAACTGGAACGTCTGCCGGTCGCCCATCCACGGGCTGGGCTCGTGGCTGGCGGTGAACGCCTGGATCTCGGGCAGGTTCGCCGCGTTGTTCGCCCGGTGGTACTCGTAGAGCCATCTCGTCGAGGCGGCGTCCGTCATCGGCGTCCAGAAGTTGAACCCGTGCGGCACGGCCGTGGCCGGGAAGTTGTTGCCCCGCGAGAACCCGCCCGTGGAGTGGGTGCCGCGGGTGGTCACCGCGTACTCCGAGGGCCGCCGCTCGTCACGCCCGCCGCGGCCCTCGTACGGCTGCCGCTTCCGCTCCGTGACGATCTTGATGTCGTCCACCCAGCCGCGGAACCCGGCCTCGCCCACGGGGCTGTCGTAGGCCACCAGAATGCGGCTGATCCGCTTGCCCCTGGCCACCTTGCCGATCTCGGCGCGCTTGAAGTTCCACTGGTCGGCGTACAGGGTCTTGGATTCGCCCTGCTCACGTGGCGCCAGCCGGACCCCGTGCTGGTCGACGGCCTTCAGGTCGCTGAGGTAGGTGCCGTCGCTGAAGGCCAGGTCCACGGAGACGTACGTGCTGGGATAGCGCAGGTGGGCCGAGGTGAACTCGGGGAAGACCAGGTAGGACAGCTCCGTCCCGGACGTGACCGGGATGTCCACTTCGAACACCTTGTTGGTGGAGTAGCCGCCCTTGCCCGACGTGGTGCCGCCCGCGTACCGGAACGCGCGCAGGCCGGTGAAGCCGGCGCGCGGCCTGGACGTGTGGCCGCGGGTCGGGCCCTCGCCGACGTGGCTGCGCATGTCGCTGGGCGGCCCGGTGCCGCTGTGGCCGTCGGACAGCTCCCACTCGGCCAGCTGCAGCATGGGGGCGCCGCCGACACGCGTCACGTTCAGCCGGTAGTGGGCGTAGGGCGTCGTGTTGGCGAACCGGTACTCCTTGCGCTGGAGGCGCGCCGAGAACGTCTCGCCGGTGCGGGTGTCCAGGGTCGTCCAGGTCTTCCCGTCCTGCGAGCCCTGGAGTTGCCAGTCGCGGGGGTCGCGCTCGGGTACGTCGTCGGCGGAGGTCAGCGCGTAGTGCACGACCGCGACCGGCTCGGACAGTTCGTACTGTGCCCAGCCCGTGCCGCTGTCCACCAGCCACTTGGTGCTCGCGTCGGTGTCGGCGAGGTTCTCCTTCACCTCGCCGGCGTCGAAGAACTCGCCGCTGACGCTGATCCGGGCGATCCTGTCGGAGATGCTGCCCTCGATGCCGCCGGGCAGGGTGCCGGTGACGTTCTCGGCCTTCTTGTCGCCCTTGGCGTCGGTCTCGGTGGTGTTGATCCAGGTCGGCTGGGGGTCGCCGGGCTCGAAAGAGGAGGCGAAGGCCGCTCCTTCCGCCTGGGCCAGCTTCTGCCCGTCCTGCGCCGCTCGCCGCGCCTGCTCCGCGGACGGAGGCGGCTCGCTCGCCTTCGGGTCGGGCGGCGGGCTGTAGGACGGGCCGGGGGTCGGGGTGCCCGAAGGGCCGGGATTGGGAATCGGGTCTGGACCTTTCTGTGCGGTGGCGCCCGCGGGGCCGTACTGGGTGGTCAGCGCGGCGGCGGCCGGGGCGGAGAGCGCGAGGGCGACGCCCGCGCATAAGACCGCCGTCATGAGGGATCGTCGGCGAGGGTGCTTCATCGAGGAGGAACCTTCCGTGCGTCAGCCGGTACGGGGACTCGGTCGGGCAGCGTCACGAAGGCGGCTGCGTGGGTCGTGCCTTGTCGGGACGGGACGGGGATGGCCAGGGGGTGCTCACAACGATCTGCCAGAAGGCGGATGACAACGTTGTCAACCTCGATCTGTCAAGGAAGTTTTCAAATCGCGGGCCCCCTGTCAAGAGGCCGCCCCCGGAACCGGTGCGGGCACGGAAGGCGTACTGGTGGGAGACCGGTGGGCAGCCGTCAGGCTCCCCACCGGTGACAGCGGATCGGGCGGGCCGGGGTCAGCGCGACTTGGCGACGGTCAGCAGGACCGCGGAGTCCTCCAGCGCCTCGAGACTGTGGCGGGCGTCGGGCACGATGAGCAGGTCTCCGGTGCGCGCCTCCCACGACTCCGCACCGGCCACCATGCGCACCCGGCCGTGCAGCACCTGCACCGTGGCCTCTCCCGGGTTCTCGTGCTCGGCGAGGCACGCGCCCTGCTTCATGCCGATGACCGTCTGGCGCAGCACCTTCTCGTGCCCGCCGTGCACGGTGTCGGCGGTGTGACCGCCACCGGCGCCGGCCGCCAGATCGGTTTGCTGACGGGCCAGGGCCGCGAGCGAGACTTTCTGCATGCCGCCATTGTCTCAGTTGGGCTATGGTCGGCCGTGTGACGGGACCGTGGAACACCCCGCGCAGGCTCATCGTGCTGAGCCTGGTCCTGGTGTGCTCGCTGGTGGCCGGCGCGTCCGGCGTCCGGCACACCGCCGGTGACCCCGTCACCCAGGAGGCGACGACGTGGAGCCCCGGCACCACGGACAACCGGCTGACGGGCCTGCCGCCCCAGCTCTCCACCGGCCGCGAACACCTGGTGCCGGCGCAGACCGGCGCGCGGCAGAGCGACGCCGCCCATCTCGTGCTGCTGCCCCCGCCGCACGGCCCGGCAGCCGTCGGAGATCCCCAGCAGTTCGGGCAACGCCCCGCGGGGTCACGCAGCCCGCCGCCGGTCTAGCCGGTCCGCCTCGTCTCCTGCCGCGCGTCCGCTGTCGCGCGGCCCGGCCGCGCGCGCCCGGCTGCCCGCCGGCACGGACGTCCCCCAAGCGGGACACGCCCCCTTCCTTCCTTCTCGCGTCAAGCAAGGAGCCGAACACCGCCATGGCCGAGCTCGAACCAGCCCGTACCCTCCAGCGCACCCGCCACGGCCGGGTGGCGCTCGATCTGGGCACCGCGCGCACCAGAGCGCTGACGTCGAGCGGGGTCGCCATCGCCGACCGCCCCTCGGCCGTCGTCGCCTCCCCGCCCGTCGCCGGCGCCGCCGATCCGGTACGCCCGATCCGGCACGGGATGGTCGCCGACCCGGGCGCGTGCCGGCGCCTCGTACGCCTCGTGCTGCGGGACGTCCAGACGGCCGGCGACCGCTCGATGGAGCAGGTGGTGGTCGGCGTGCCCGTGGCCGCGTCGCCCAGTGACCGGCGGGCGGTGCGCACCGCGGTGTCCGAGGCCGCCGGGTGCGGGGTGACGCTGGTGGAGGAGCCCCTGGCCGCGGCCGTCGGCGTCGGCCTCGACGTCACCGGCTCGCGGCCGTTTCTGCTGCTCGACGTGGGCGCGGGCATCGTCGAGGCCGTCGCCATCCGCGACGGCGCCATCAGCGACGCCGTGGCCATCCAGCTGGGCGCCACGACCAGCGCGGGCCTGCTGCCGTACGTGCTGGACGGCGTCGTCGACATGACGGCCGCGCTGCTGCGCCGCCTGCCCGCCCAGCTTCGCGCGGCGGCGCGCGGCAACGGCCTGACGGTGACCGGGGGCGGCGCCCTCCAGGCGCAGCTGCTGAACCGCCTGGACACCGTCCTGCGCATGCCGGTCAGCACGCCGCCCGAGCCGCAGCACGCCACCGTACGCGGCCTGATGCGGCTGTGCCAGCGGCCCCCGCTGGCCTCCGGCATCGCCGCGCGTGGCCGCTGATCGCCGGGGCAGGGTAAGCCCGTGATCCGACTCGATCGCCTGGTCAACGTGCTGGGCGGATACGGGGTGCGGCTGTGCGGGCGGCCCGAGACGCGCTCGGTCCAGCTGCGCAGCGTGGCGATGCCGGACCCCACCGACGAGCGCGTCCAGGGAGACGTGCTGCTGGCGGTCGGCGCCCCGTCGGCGACCGAGGCGGTGCGGTGGGCGGTGTCGGCGCGGGCCACGGTGGTGCTGGTGCGCGCCGGCGCCGAGGCCGCCCGCGAGGCGTCCTCGGCCGGCGGGAGCGAGGGCGTGGCGGTGATGCTGGTCGACCCCGCCGTGTCGTGGAGCCAGCTCGCCGGCGTGGTGTACGGGCTCGTCCTGGAAGGGCGGGAGACGGAGGCGGGTCGCGGGCCGACGGACCTGTTCGCGCTGGCCGACAGCCTGGCCGACGTGGTCGGCGGCGCGGTCACCATCGAGGACCGGCTGTCGCGGGTGCTGGCGTACTCACGCTCCCAGCAGGCGGGCGACCCGGCCCGGCTGGAGACGATCCTGGTGCGGCAGGTCCCCGACCGGCTGCGCGAGCTGTTCCAGTCCCGGGGGGTGTTCGACCGGCTGGCCGCGTCCGACGAGCCGGTGTTCGTCGAGCAGGACCCGGAGCACGGGCTGACCGGGCGGATGGCGGTGGCCGTGCGGGCGGGGCGCGAGGTGCTCGGCTCGGTCTGGGTGACCTGCGGCAGCCCGCTGACCGGGGCGCGGCTCGGAGCCCTGACCGACGGGGCGCGCACGGTGGCGCTGCACCTGCTGCGCCAGCGGGCGAGCGCCGACCTGGAGCGGCAGGTGGAGTCCGACCTGGCCATCCGGCTGCTGGAGGGCAGCGCCGACGCCGCGACGGTGCTCAGCCAGCTGGGGCTGGCCGGCGAGACGCTGCGCGTCATCGCCGTCCGCGCGCACACCGGGAACGAGCGGCACGCCGCGCTGCTGCTGGCGTTCGAACGGGCCACCACCGGCTTCGGCTGGTCGCGGCCCGGGCGCAGCACGCTGCTGGGCAACACGCTCTACACCATCCTGCCTGGCGAGGAGGCCGGCGCGGCGCGTGCCTGGGTGTCCGCGCTGGGGTCCGCCCTGCCCGCGCAGGTGAGGCTCCTCGCCGGGATCGGGGCGCCGGCCAGGGCGGCGGAGCTGCCGGCCAGCCGGCAGGAGGCCGACGAGTGCCTGGCGCTGCACGAGACGGGTCCCCTCCGGGCCGCGCCGCCGGCGTACGACGAGTCCTGGGACGACATCCTGCTGCGGCGGCTGCGGGCCGCCGCGCGCACCGGCCGCACCCCCGCCCGCGGGCCGGTCGGCGCGCTGCGCCGGCACGACGCCCGCCACGGCACCCACTACATGGCCACGCTGCGGGCGTGGCTGGAGGCCCAGGGCGACCCCGCCGTCGCCGCCGAACGGCTCGGCGTCCACCCCAACACCGTACGCAACCGCCTCCGCAAGATCGCCCAGATCACCCCGCTCGACCTGGACGACGCCCGCCAGCGCCTGGCCATGATCATCACGCTGGCCGCCCTGGAGGATGACCGGCCGTTGTGACGACCGGCCGTTGTGACTCGGCCGTTGTGACTCGGCCGTTGTGACGACCGGACAATCCGGCCGGCGCGATTGTCGGCTCCGCACAACGCTGGAAGGTCTCGCGCACGCGATCCTGGGAGAAAGAGCGATATTTGTCCAGTACGGAGGCATGCCATGACCGGCAACGAGCGCATCACCGACCCGCCGCGATCGGCGATCGTGGTGGGCGCCGGCATCGTCGGCCTGTCGACCGCGTGGTTCCTGCAGGAACGCGGCGTCGACGTCCACGTGGTCGATCGCGCCGGCGTGGCGGCCGGGGCGTCCTGGGGCAACGCGGGATGGGTCGCGCCCGGCCTGGCCATCCCGCTCAACGAGCCCTCCGTCCTGCGTTACGGCCTCAAATCGCTGGTGAACCCGGCCGCGCCGCTGCACGTCCCGGCGACCGTCGATCCGAAGCTGTGGGCGTTCCTGGCCCGGTTCGCCGCCAACTCCCGGTGGTCGTCGTGGACGCGGGCGGTGCGCGCGAACCTGCCGCTGAACGAGGAGTGCATCGAGGCGTACGAGGTGCTCACCGCCAACGGCGTGGACGCCCCCGTCGTCGACGCCCCCATCACCGCGGCCTTCCGCACCCCGCAACAGGCCGAGAGCCTGCTGCGCGAGCTGCGCCGGATGGCCGACGCGGGACAGCCCGTCGACCACGCCGTCCTGGACGGCGCCCGGCTCGCCGAGTACGCGCCGCTCGCCTCCGCGGCCCTGCGGGCGGGCGTGCGGATCGACGGGCAGCGGTACGTCGACCCCGGCGGGTTCGTCCACGCCCTGGGCAAGGCGGTCATGGCCCGCGGCGCCACCGTGTACGCCTTCGAGGTCGCCGACGTGCGCGACGAGAACGGCAGGATCACCGTCAGCTCGCGCCACGGCACGTCCGTGTCGGCCGACGCGGTGGTGGTGGCCACCGGCGCGTGGCTGCCACGCCTGGCCTCACGCTGGGGAGTCCGCGTCCCCGTGCAGGCCGGCCGGGGCTACTCCTTCACCGTGCCGGTCGACCGTCCCGTGCCCGGCCCGATCTACCTGCCCGACGTACGGGTGGCGTGCACGCCGTACCAGGGGGCGCTGCGCGTGGCGGGAACCATGGAGTTCCGCGACCCCGACGCCCCGGGCGTACCCGCCCGGATGGAGGCGATCATCGCCTCCGCCCGCCCGCTGCTGGACGGCGTGCGCTGGGACGAGCGCACCGACGTCTGGGTGGGCCCGCGGCCGGTCACCCCCGACGGGCGCCCGCTCGTCGGGGCGACAGCCCGGCCGGGGATCTACGTGGCCGGCGGGCACGGCATGTGGGGCCTGACCCACGGCCCGATCACGGGCCGGCTGCTGGCCGAGCAGATCACGACCGGCAAGCAGCCCGCCGTCCTGCACGAGTTCGACCCCCTGCGCTGATCGGCCCGGCCGCTGCGTGGATCCGCCGCGCTGCCCGGCCAGGCCCGCTGCGTGGATCCGCCGCGCCGACCGGGAGGAGCCCGCGGCGGGGCCGGTGGCCGCGGCCGTGACGTCCTGGACGCTCGCGTATGCGATCGAGCGCCCGATGCATGGACCGTCTCATGCCGCGGGCGTCACTATGAGCTCATGTTGGCACTGTCCCTTGTCGCACTCGCGCTGCACGGCGCCCTCGCGGGCCTGTTCTACACCTTCTCCATGTCCGTCATGCCGGGCCTGAAGGCCGCCGACCCCGCCCAGGCGGAGGCGGCCATGCGCAGCATCAACCGTAAGATCCTCAACCCCTGGCTCTACCTCGTGTTCCTGGGGTCGCCGCTGGCGGCGCTGGTGGCCGGGTTGCTCGCGGACGCTCCTGCCGCCCTCTGGTTCTTCGCCGCCGCCGCGGTGAACTTCGTCGGTTCGTTCCTCGTCACGGTGGCGATCAACGTACCGATGAACAACGCCTTGGAAGCCGGGACCATGCCGTGGAAGGACTACGCGAGCAGGTGGACCGCGTGGAACACGCTCCGCGCGGTGGCCGGCGTGGCGAGCCTCGTCCTGATGGGTGCCGGCCTGACCGCTCTCTGAGAGGACCGAGCAGGCGGTGACGCCTTCACCCGGGTTCTTGACCCCGGGGCCGGCCTTTCCGGGACAAGCGCCCGGCGACAGCCGCGCGGCCGGGGAGCGGGTCATTCGGCACGCAGGCGCAGGGTCTGCTCGTGGATCAGATCGTTCGCGCGGACCGCGAAGTCGTGCACGATGGCCAGCTCCTCCTCGCTGTAGCCGGCCGCGAGCTCCGCGTAGGCGCGGTCGATCTCCGCCAGGACGCCTTCGAGCTCCTGGTACGGCCCCTCGCGCACCAGCTCGACCAGCACCCGGCGGCGGTCCGTCGCGTCGCGGGCGCCGGGTCGCGTATCCGGCCTTCCCAGGCGGTCGATCGCGCCCGCCGAGCTGGTCATCGGGCTGGGGATGGGCCTGTGCGTGCCGATCCCGGCGGCCGTCGCGCTCGGCGAGGTGCCCGCGGACGACGCCGGCGCCGGCTCGGGGGTGGTCAACACCGCCATCCAGCTCGGTACGGCCCTGGGGATCGCGGTCGTCGGCGTGATCTTCTTCTCGCCGGCCGGCGGCGGCTTCGGCGCGGCGACGGCGACCACGCTCTGGTGCAACGCCGCCTTCTTCTGCGCCGCGGCGCTGGCGTCCCCGCTGCTCCCTGGACATCGTGTCCGGGAGCCGGGCCAGGCGGTGCTCTGACGGGGCCGGGCTACCCCGGACGGAGGGCATCTCGTGGTGAGACGCCGGTCGCGGCCGCCGCACGGCCACGACCGGCGCTCCGCGGTGATCAGAGTGTGAGGCAGCCCACCAGGGGGATCTCGGGCGGTACGGCCACCGCGCCGACGGGGTCGGCGACGCCGCCGGTGGCGCAGTTGGCCATCACGACGGGGTCGATCCTCGTGATCGACTCCAGGCTGTTGAGCTTCGTGGGATCGACGACGGCGTGAGCGGGAGCTGACAGGGCGATGCCGGCGGCGACGGCGATCATCGCCACGGCGGCGATCTTACGAGGGGATGGACGCACGGGGAACCTCCTTGTGAAGGATCACTGTCAGCTACAAACAGTAATGAAGCGAACACACGGTGTACACGGCTGCGACATGAGAAAACACTCATGCGCCGGCCGTCCCGCGGTCAGCCGAGCAGCTCCAGCACCCGCCCGGCCTGCCGCTCCCACGACCCGGCCGGGTTGCGCGCGGCGAACGGTCCCTCCGGCCCGAGCAGGAGGAACCAGGTGAACGCGATCAGCCGCCGGAAACCCAGCACGCGGGCGCGCTCCGCCCGCGTGAGCCCGAGGCGGTCCAGCAGCCGCGCCGCGTCGAGGTCGCCCTCGAGCCGCGAGACGTGCTCAAGGAGATCGCCCAGCTCGAACGCGCCGTCACTGCTGCCGGAGTCCTCCCAGTCCAGGAGGCGGATCCGGCGGTCGTGCGCGTCCCACAGGTAGTTGGCGCGATTGCCGTCCCCCTGCCCGAGGACCGGAGGGAACGGGTCGACGAGCAGCTCGTCAGGGTCCGGGCCGGCCAGCCATGCCGTCCCTCGCGCGTGCGCCTTCCGCGCGACGGGGTCGTCCGCGGGACCTGGCCGCTGCCCGGCGGCCCAGGTCCGGGCCTTCGCCACGGCCGTGGCCGGGGTCCACACGGCCGGCCGCATGGACGCCAGGACCGCGGCGGGCACCGCTGCGCGCAACCGGCCGAGGGCGTCGGCCAGCGCTCCGACCTGCTCGTCCGTCGTACGCTCGCCGCGCAGCGGGATGCCCGGCAGCCGGGTCATCGTCACGCTGGGAGGCACCGTGTCCAGGGCGGCCGCGACCGGCGCCGGCGCGAGACCGGGCGCGTGCGCGGCGAGCACGGTCAGCGCCTCCCACTCCCGCAGGGGCTCCTGCCGCTCCCACGACCGGTAGCGCTTGACCACGACGCCGTCGCGGAGCTCGAGGTCGTGGGTGGCGAACCGGCCGCCCGTCACCGGCCGCAGGTCACGGCCAGGCGGCCGGCCGGGGCGAGCACCCGGAGGCGTCTGCCCGTCCGCCATCGCCCTGCCTTCCCTCGCGTTCACCGGATCATACGAGAGGCGCGGTCCATCCTCGATGTCCAGCCCCGGGTACGGGGCCCTCGCGCCGCGAGGGTTCACCCCGCCGCGCGGTGCCGCCTCTGCGTGCCGGAGCGGATTCAGGCGTGGAGCGATGACTCCCGGTCGCGCGTCGTGTCTGCACACTCACACGGGCGTACGCCAGGCGCGGGTACTGGGGGAGGGCGCGGTGCGTGCTCCCCGTGTCATGGCCGTGGGACCACGGTCGGATATGCCGGACATCGAGGCGTGGGTGGCGGAGAACGACGCCCGCGGCCGCCGCCTCGACGGCGACGCGCTGGCCCCCACGTCCGCGGCCACGACCGTACGCGTGCGCAACGGCGAGGTGCTGGTCTCCGACGGGCCGTTCACCGAGACCAAGGAGGTGATCGTGCGTTTCCCGGCCCGGACGGCCGCCGTTCCCCGGCAGCGTGTGAGGAGCCGGCGCAGGTCGTCAGAAATCGATTACCTGTGCTCTTGCGCGCCGGTGGCCCGGCCCTCCGCCACCCCGTACGTGGACGCCCGGAACAGGAAGGAAGCCCAGGAGCGGTACGGCCGCCACGCCTCGGCCAGCCTCCGGTACGCGGCGGGCGGCGCGTCCTCCGGCAGGCCGTACGCCTCGCGCAGGATGGCGAACAGGCGCGGCTCGTCACCGGGGAACGCGTCGGGCGCGCCCGCGCCGCGGATCAGGATGAGGCCCGCGGAGAACGGCCCGACCCCGGGCAGGGCACGGAGCTCGGCGAGGGCGTCCTCGGGGGAGAGCGAGCGCAGGTGCTCGGTGGTGAGCACGCCGTCGAGGGCCGCGCGGGCCAGGCCGCGTAGCCACTCCTCCTTCTGGCCCGGCAGCCCGAGACCGCCGGCGTCCAGCAGGGACACGGGTGGCGGAAAGGCCGCGTACGTCCGCCCGTCCACGGTGACCCGGGCGCCGTGACGTTCGGCGATGCGCTGCTTGAGCCGGGAGGTGATGACCATCGACGACCGCTGCACGATCACCGCCCAGCAGGCCGCCTCCCACGGGCTCCAGAAGCACACCGGCCGCAGGCCCGGGCTGCGCCGCTGCAGGTCGCCGAGCACCGGGTCGGCCTCGCCGAGCTTGGCGAAGCCGGCGCCGTCGACGTCGAGGGAGAGGATGCGCGCCACCTCCCCCCGGATGTCCGGCCCTGCCGGGCGGGTGGTCGTGACGGCGACCCCGCCGGGCGCGGCCGTCGCGGTCACCCCGATGGGCAGCCAGTCGGCCTCCGCGTTGTAGGCGAAGCGCAGCGAGCGGCCGTCGGACGGCAGCGCGCTGGTCGCCGGCCACTCCTCGACGAAGCGCAGCGAGGCGCCGAAGTCGAACGGGCCCTCGGCGGTGAGCGTGAAGTCGTACGTGGTCATGCGCGAATGGTAGGGGCGGCACGCGCGTCCTTGGCAGCCGGCACGGGGGTGTGGGCGCCTCGCGGCAGGGTGACCGACACCTCGAGCCCGCCTTCCTCCCTGGCCCTGGCGGCGTAGCGGCCCAGGTGGGCGTGGGTGATCGCGGCGACGATGGACAGGCCGAGCCCGTGCCCCTGTCCTGCCCCGCCGGCCCGGTCGGGGGCGTGCCTGCGGAACGGCTCGAAGAGCGCGGCCACCGCCTCGGGGGCGACGCGCGCGCCGCTGTTGGCGACGTGCAGCGTCACCGAGCCGGGCCCGGCCTCCGTGCGCACGTCGATCCAGCCGCCTTCGGCGTTGTGCCGGACCGCGTTCTCGACGAGGTTGCCGGCCAGCCGTTCCAGCAGCACCGGATCGCCTGACAGGGGTGTGGGGGCGAGCGCGTGCGCGAGCCGCAGGCCCTTGAGCTCGATGTCGCCCGCCGCCGCGGCGAGGGCGTCCCGTACGGCCGCCGCGAGGTCGACGGGCTCGTAGCGCTCGATCCCTCGCTCGCTGCGGGCGAGGGCGAGCAGGCTGGCGATGAGGTGCTCGTGGCGCCGGGTCGCGGCGCGGATCCGCCTGGCCATGGTCAGCAGCGACTCCAGCGAGGGGCGCGCGAGCGCGACGTCGACGGCGGCGCGCTGCACGGTGAGCGGGGTCCGCAGTTCGTGCGAGGCGTTGGCGACGAAGCGGCGCTGCGCCTCGAACGCCGCCGCCAGCCTGCCGAGCATGGCGTCGATCGTGTCGGCGAGCTCTTTCAGCTCGTCGCGCGGGCCGCGCAGATTGATGCGCTCGTCGAGGTTGTGCGTCGACAACCGCCGCGCGGCCGCGGTGATGTCGCGCAGCGGGCCCAGCACCCGTCCCGCCATCACCCACCCGAGCGCCGTCGCGACGATCGACACGAGCGCGAGAGCGAGCACGGACTGCGTGAGCAGCTCGCTGAGCGCCTCGGCCCGCTGCTGGGCGAGCGCCTCGACGATCCGTTCACGGATGGATCCGGGATCGTTCGCGTAGGGGGACAGGACGGGCGGGTCCGGCCGGGGGACGCCCCGCCCGCGCGCCTGGAGCTGGCGCGCGAACAGCCCGTACGTGATCGTGAGGAGCAGCACGCCGACCGCCACGAACAGCCCGCCGTACAGCACGGTCAGGCGCAGCCGGATGGTGGCGGCGGGACGCAGCCGAGCGATCGACCCCACCGCCGTCATGGCCGGCCGATCCGGTAGCCCGCGCCGGGCACGGTGTCGATGACGCCCGGCTCGCCGAGCTTGCGGCGCAGGCGCATCATCGTGACCCTGACGGTGTTGGTGAACGGGTCGGTGTGGGCGTCCCAGACCCGTTCCAGCAGCTCCTCGCTGGTGACGACGGCTCCGCGCGCGCCCAGCAGCACCTCCAGCACGCCGAACTCCTTGAGCGTCAGGTCCAGGGGCCGCAGGGCGCGGGTGGCCACGCGGCGTGCGGTGTCCACGGTGAGGTCGTCGTACGCGAGCACGGGCGGGAGCGCCGGGTTGGACCGCCGCGCCAGCGCCCGGATCCGCGCCACCAGCTCGGCGAAGGCGAACGGCTTCGCCAGGTAGTCGTCGGCGCCCAGGCCGAGCCCTTCGACCCGGTCGCCGAGCGTGCCCGCCGCGGTGAGCATGAGCACCCGCGGGTGGGCGCCGCCCGCCACCAGCTCCGTGCACACCTGGTCGCCGTGCACGTCCGGCAGGTCGCGATCCAGCACGACGACGTCGTACCGGTTGACCGCGAGCTGCTCCAGCGCGCTCGCCCCGCCGAACGCCGCGTCCACCGCCATGCCCTCGGCCCGGAGCCCTTCCAGCAGGATCTCCACCAGATCCGCCTGGTCCTCCACGACCAGCACCCGCATCGCAACCTCCGCCGCGCGTCGCCTCTGCCCTCCACCCTGGCGGCGACCCGATAACGCGGGCGTAACGCCAAGCGGTGTTACGCCCGTGTTAGCGCCGCCGCCGGAGACTGCCTGGCGACCGACAAGGAGGAATCACATGAAACACCTGGTGGCCATCGCGACGGCGGCCGTGCTCGTGGGAGGGCTCGGCAGCGCGGCGTACGCCGCGGCGCCGAGTGCCACCTCGCCCCCGGCCTTCTCCGCGGGCCTGCCGAGATGGGGCGAGGTGCTGTACGGCGAGAGCGTGACGCGCGACGACGACGGCCGGACGACGGTGCGCAACCGCCAGCGGGGCCGGATCACCGAGGTCTCCGGCACGTCGATGACGGTCAGGAGCGCCGACGGCACGAGCTGGACCTGGGTGCTCAACGGCGACACCGAGGTGCGCGCGGATGGGAAGGACGACGCGTCCGTGTCCGACCTGGAGGCGGGCGACGACGTCATGGTCGCCGGCACGCGCGAGGGCGGCACGCGGACCGCGTCCTTCGTGACGAACTCGCCGCCGGACCTCCGCGAGCTGCGGGAACGCCTGAAGGACCGGCGGAAGGGAGGCCTGCCGCACCCGCGTGACCTGGACCTGCCCGCGTTCCGGTCGTGACGGCGTCCCCGCGGCGCGGCGGTTGAGCCCTCTCCGCGCCGCGGGGGCGACGTCCCGCGAGCGTTTCGCCGCCGCGCTCCGACCGGCATGGCATCGTGAGGAGCCGGACCGGCGCCGCGCCGGGCGATCCGAGGGAAGGAGCCCGCGTTCCCATGGCCGAGGAGATCGTGCTGCAGGACACTCCGCATCGCCGGGTGGTGCGCGTGGGCGACACCGTGCGCAGGCCGGTCCAGCCCTGGACGCCGGCGGTCCACGCGCTGCTCCGGCATCTGGAGGGCGCCGGGTTCCCCTACGCGCCGCGGGTGCTCGGGATCGACGAGCAGGGACGCGAGGTCCTCACCTACCTGGAGGGCGAGTCCGGGCCGCAGGGCTGGGCGAGGGTGGTCGGCGACGCCGGGCTGGAGACGTGCGCCCGGCTGCTGCGCGCCTACCACGACGCGGTCGCCGGCTTCGATCCGCCGGAGGAGCTCGTCTGGCACACGGGGCAGCGCGGGCTGGGCGGCGGCGAGCTGGTCTGTCACGGCGACTTCGGGCCGTGGAACATCGTCTGGCAGGGGGACGTCCCCGTCGGGATCCTCGACTGGGACTACGCCCGGCCGGCGGAGCGCCTGTACGACGTCGCCTACGCCCTGGAACACCTCGCGCCCTTCCGCGACGACGCCGAGTGCCTGCGCTGGCTGCGCTACCCCGAGCCGCCCGACCGCCGCCACCGGATGGAGTCGTTCGCCGCCGCCTACGGTCTCGCCGGCGCCGCCGGCCTGGCCGACAGGGTGATCGACGTCCAGCGGGGTGTGGCCGCCCTGGTCCGCACGATGGCGGAAGCGGGGCACCAGCCGCAGGCCCAGTGGGTCGAGGAGGGATACCTCGACGAGGTGGGCCGCAGGATCGCCTGGAGCGTGGCGAACCGGCCGCTGTTCGGCTGACCTCACCGCTTCCTGCAGCGCTACTCCCGCCGCCGCAAGCGCAGCCCCTGGTCGCAGGTGAACGTCGAGCGCGTGGAGGCGCTGACCGCCGCCGGTCGCATGCGGCCGCCCGGCCTGGCCGAGGTGGCCGCCGCGCAGGCGGACGGCCGCTGGGCCGCCGCCTACGCCGCCCGGCGCGACGTCACCGTCCCGCCCGACCTGGCCGAGGCGCTGGCGGCCCGGCCGCGGGCCGCGGCCCGCTTCGACGCGCTCGGCAGGACCGGCCGCTACCGGCTGATCCTGCCGCTGCTGAAGGCCAGGACCCCTGCCGGGCGGGAAGCCCGCCTGGCCAGAGCGCTCGCCGAGCTGGCATGACCCCGGCGGCAAGCCCGACGACCTGGCGAAACATCTTGGGTTCAGGTCCGGGTAGGGGGCGACTGCAGTCTGAAGGAACGGGGAGACGGTCATGAGCCGCATCGGAGAATGGCTGAAGAAGGCGGAGAACCTGGCCAGGGGGCACCCCAAGCAGTTCGATCAGGTGATCGACCGCGCCGAGCAGTACGCCAAGGAGCGCACCGGGCACAAGTACGACGAGCAGATCAGCAAGGGGGCCGACTCGGTGCAGCGGCGCTACGGCGGCGGAGCCCCCGCGGGCCAGGAGGAGGAGCAGCGGCGCGCCCAGCAGGAGCAGGGGCAGGCGGGCCCGCAGGAGCAGGGGCAGGAACAGCCGGGCACGCAGGAGCAGCAGCGCAGGCCGCCGCAGGGCTGAGACGCTCAGCGTTCCTCGACGAAGCCGAGATAACGCTCGGCCGAACGGCGCACGGCCGCCGCGCCGTCCGTGTGGACGACGCGGTTCCACCAGCCGCCGTAGACCCGGTCGAACGCGTACGGCTCCAGCAGCGACAGGGCGCGGCGCACGGTGTGCGGTCGTTCGGGAATGTAGTTGGGATAGCTGTACATGAAGCTCACCCAGCGCCGGTCCTGGACGACCTGGACGATGTCGCCCGAGAACAGCGCGCCGTCGCCGCCCGACCAGTGCAGCACCTGGCCGCCCGCGAAGTGCACACCCGCGTTGATCAGCGTCAGGTCGTCCGCTATCTGGTGGGTGTCGCCCTCCCAGAGGACCACCGCGTCGTCGGGGCGGGCCACCCACCGGCGGTCGGCGGCGTGGATGTAGATCGGGACGTCGCCGAAGGCCCGCGACCATTCGATCATGGAGCCGTAGAAGTGGGGGTGGCTGATGGCGATGGCCGCCAGCCCGCCCAGCTCTCCGACCTCGGCGATCAGCTGATCGTCCAGGTAGGAGACCATGTCCCACATGACGTTGCCCGCCGGTGTGCGGACGAGGAGGGCGCGCTGGCCGATGGCCGTGGGCGGGGCGGTGCCGATGCCCAGCACGCCGGGGCCCTCCGCCGCCACACGTCCGCGGTGGCCCTCGTCCGCCAGCCCGGCCAGGGTCGTCCACTGCTGGCCGTTCCACCCCACGTACTGGCGTTCGTCCTCGCAGATCGGGCAGTCGGCGCGCGGCTCGCCGTACTGGACGCCGCAGGTGCGGCAGATGGGCAGGTCGGACGGCATCCGTCCAGCCTAGGGCCGGCGGGCGGCGTCCTCCAGGACCCTGCGCGCGTCGCGCTCGAACGAGGCCCGCGCCCCGAGCGTGAGCAGGCCGCCGACCACCATCGGGATCACCAGCAGGTACATGCCGGACAGCAGCGAGCCGAGCCGGTCCGAGGCGATGCCGACGATGAGCGAGCCGAAGGCGCCGCCCGCCGTGATGAGCAGTTGCAGCACCGCGAAGCCGAGACCCCGCGAGGCGGCCGGCACCACGTCGGCCACGCACGCCATCATGTTGGGGATCGCGATCGACATCAGGGAGCAGGCCAGCAGCACGAGCGCCGTCAGCGCGGCGATCGAGTCCATCGACAGCGCGACCGCCAGCACCAGCGAGCCGGCGGTGATGCCGCCGCCGCCCGCGAGCAGCCGGCCGCCCTTGCGGCTGCCGTGCCACTTGCGGCCCAGCCACGAGCCGACCAGGGTGCCCGTCAGCGTGCCCGCGACGGTGATCAGGCCGCTCAGCGAGCCGGCGGTCCCCACGCCGACGCCGAAGCCGCGCACCATGAGCGTCGGCAGCCAGTAGAAGATGCCTGCCAGGCCGAGGGTGAGGAAGGACAGCCCGACGCAGACGAAGATCAGCGTGGGGATGGCCAGCACCTGCCTGAACTGCCGCCAGAACGGCGGCTTCGGCTCCGCCGCGGGCGTGGCGGGGGCGGCCTCGCCCTTGGCCACCAGCCGGTCCAGCTCGCCGCGGCGCGGCTCGCGCAGGAACCAGACCAGCAGCGCCGTGAGGACGCCGGGGACGACCATGACGAGGAACGCAGTGCGCCACGAGAACATCTCGGCCAGCACGCCGCCGAGCAGCGTGCCGATGCCGCCGAGGTAGGTGGTGACGCGGGTCAGCCCGTACGCCTTCGCGCGGCTGACCGGCGGGTAGTAGTCGGCGAGCAGGCTGCCCGCGGCCGGGTTGTCGATGTTCTCGGCCGCGGCCAGCAGCACCCGCATCAGGTAGAAGATGGCGAAGCCGGTGGCCAGGCCGGAGCCGAGCGTGGCGATCGCCCAGACGAAGACGACCACCGCGATGATCCGCGTACGGCTGAACCGGTCGGCCAGGTAGCCGGCGGGCAGCGACACGATCGCGGCGGCCAGGGCGGCGGCCGTCGGGATGGAGCCGGCGGCGGTGTCGCTGAAGCCCCATTCGCGCTGGATGAGGGGGAGCACGCCCGACAGGAGGTTGTGCTCGATGCGGTCGACGAGTCCGACGATGAAGAGAACGATCAGCGGCGCCCAGCCGAATGGCGCGCGGGCCTGCGCGTCGATGGCGCCGGCGCGTGGCGAGCCCAACGTACCGACCATGCCCACCCTTTCAGTAGGGAACTCTAGAATCTCGTTCTAGGGCTACGTTCTAGCCAGAGTGGCAGAAGTCACAGCATTCGTAAATGGGGGATTTCACGGAATTTCGTGAGCGGTCGGCTCCGGTACGGTGCTCGCATGGTCAAGGGAGCGTTGCTGGTCGCGGGCACCACGTCCGACGCGGGCAAGAGCGTGGTCACCGCCGGCATCTGCCGCTGGCTCGCCCGCCGAGGCGTCCGCGTCGCGCCCTTCAAGGCCCAGAACATGTCGCTCAACTCGTACGTCACCGCCGAGGGCGCCGAGATCGGCCGGGCGCAGGCCATGCAGGCGCAGGCCGCCGGCGTCGAACCCGTCGCGGACATGAACCCCGTCCTGCTCAAGCCGGGCAGCGACCGCCGCAGCCAGGTCGTGCTCATGGGCAGCCCGGTCGCGGACGTCGACGCGATGGAGTACGGCGCGCTGAAGGACCTGCTCCGCACCACGGCGCTGGAGGCGCTGGGCAGGCTCAGAAAGCAGTACGACGTGGTGGTGTGCGAGGGCGCGGGCAGCCCTGCCGAAATCAACCTGCGCCGGGCCGACATCGCCAACATGGGCCTGGCCAGGGCCGCGAACCTGCCCGTGATCGTGGTCGGCGACATCGACAGGGGAGGGGTGTTCGCCGCGTTCTACGGCACGGTGGGGCTGCTGGACGCCGCCGACCAATCCCACATTGCCGGATTTGTTGTGAACAAGTTCCGCGGCGCCGCCGAACTGCTCGAACCCGGGCTCGACATGCTCAGACGCCTGACGGGACGCCCGGTCTACGGCGTGCTGCCCTGGCTCGACGGGCTCTGGCTCGACGTGGAGGACTCCCTGGCCCTCGACGGCCGCAGGGTGGCCACCGGCCCGCCGTACGGCCGGCAGACCCTGCGGGTGGCGGTCGTACGGCTGCCCAGGATCTCGAACTTCACCGACCTGGACGCCCTGGCCGCCGAGCCGGGCGTGGTGGTGCGTTTCGTGACCGATCCGATCGAGCTGGACGACGCCGACCTGGTGGTGCTGCCCGGATCCCGGGCCACGGTCGACGACCTGGCGTGGCTGCGCGCGACCGGCCTGGCGGCGGCGATCGGCGACAGGGAGGGGCCCGTGCTGGGTATCTGCGGCGGGTTCCAGATGCTGGGGCGGGAGATCGTCGACACGGTCGAGTCCGGCGCGGGCCGGGTCGACGGGCTGGGACGGCTGCCGGTACGGGTCGAGTTCGCGCCGGACAAGCGGCTCGGCCGGCCGGAGGGCGTCGCGTACGGGCAGCCCGTACGCGCGTACGAGATCCATCACGGCCGGGCGACCGTGGAGGGCGGCGAGCCGTTCCTCGACGGGTGCCGGGCCGGTCACGTCTGGGGCACCACCTGGCACGGCGCCCTGGAGAACGACGGCTTCCGCCGCGCCTTCCTGGCCGACGTGGCCGATCGCGCGGGGCGGGCCTTCGTCCCGGCTCCGGGCACCGACTTCGCCCGGCTGAGAGAAGAACGGCTCGACGCGCTCGGCGACCTCGTCGAGCGGCACCTCGACACCGCCGCCCTGCTCCGGCTCATCGAGCACGGCCCTTCCGAACTGCCCGTCCTGCCCCCAGGCGTCCCCTGATGCACCACCCGGCCGACGGCTCCCGTCGTCACGCGAGCGCCCCGGGCCTCCTTGGCAGCTGAGGACCGGCTATGGGGGGATCCGCTCGGGGCTGCCATCGGACCTCACCTCGGCCGCGACGCCACGGCTTCGCAGCCGGATGCGCAGGAACTCCATCTCCGCCGGCGTCCCGACCAAGCCGGTGTCAGTGAGCTCGTCGGCGAGTTCACGAGCCCGGGGAAGCGGCGCCTCCCAGACCTCTCGCAGAACCCTCAAGATCGAGGCCAGGTCAGGCACTGGACCGACCACGCGCAGTCGGCTTGGGCCATGCGCCGCAGCAGGGCAGCGCGGACATCTTCCGGCGGCCGGCCTGAATCCGAGTGCTCGCACCAGCCGTCACCGCAGGACGCGCAGGAGGCCTCGGCATCCCACCACAACTGTCCGCGGTCGACGAACTGGTTGACCTGGCGGACCAGGGTGCCCCCGCACCCATGGCAACGCGACTCGATCTTGGCTGTCTGCCCCGTCATCCCGACACCATATGGGGGCGCTCACGGTTCGTGGACCGCGGCGCGGACGTTGTCCAGGTCCCCCTCGACCGGGCCGGTTTCGGGCATGGCCGACAGGATGGCTCGGGTGCGGGCGGTGACGAGGTCGATTCCCGCGCGGTCGGTGAGCACGTACAGGTCATTCGCCCGGACGGCTCTGATCACGAGGTCGCCGACGGTGTCGGTGGGGACGCCGAAACGCGCCACGGCGGCATCGATCCTGGGCATGAGCTGGTCGATCCTGTCCTGGGCTCGTCTGAGTTCTGGGCCGCCGTGCTGGCTGGCGACCAGGGAACGAGAGGACCGGGCGATGTTGGAGGCGACACCGCCGGGACACAGGACCGTGACGCCGACGGGATGCCCCGCCGTTTCGAGCTGGTGGCGCAGCGACTCCGACAGGCCCACGACGGCGAACTTCGACGAGGTGTACATCGGGCCGACGCCCGCGCCGATCAACCCGGCGGCGGAGGCGGTGTTCACGATGTGCGCGGGCCCGCCGCGGCGGAGCATGCGGGGCAGGAAGGTCTGGACGCCGTTGACGACGCCGCCGAGGTTGATGTCCAGGGCGAGGTCCCACAACTCGTAGGTCATGTCCGCGGGCCGCTCGGGAAACGCGAGCCCGGCGTTGTTGCACAGCACCATGACGGGGCCGAGCCGCGCTTCGGCCTCGTCCGCCACGCGAGCGTAGGCCTCGCGGTCGCGTACGTCGAGGTGGAAGGCGGCCACCTCGGTCAGCTCGGCCAGCTCGGCGGCGGCCTCGCCGAGTGCGGCGTCGTCGATGTCGGCGATGGCGAGCCTGCCGCCCTCGCGGGCGATGGCACGGGCGATGCCGAGGCCGATGCCTTGCGCTGCTCCGGTGATGAACGACGTGGTGTTCGGTAAGTCCATGCCCGCACCCTAACATAAAGGTAGAGACTCTCTACTTTTAGATATTCTATAAGATGATTGGCGTGGCATCGCGCGAACAAGGGAACGCGTGAAGCAGACGCTCGGCCGGTGGTCGCGGCCGAGCGTCTTTCTGGTCGGGGCGAGGTCGGGCGGCGACGGCCTCGAGTCGCTCGCGCGATCTGCACGACCGGGGGCCGTCAACGTGGCCAGGCCACCACGTCGACGGAGTCGTTCGAGGCGGGCGGCTCCTCCAAGGGCCGGTGCGGGAACAGCGGGCGGGGCAGGCTGCCGTCGCGGTCGATCAGCAGGGCGACGCTGTGGGTGGCGTTGACCCAGGAGGAGACGTTGTCAGCGGCGGAAGGGCCGCCGACGCCACTGGGCATGGGCAGGGCGCGCAGGTCGACGTCGTGGCCGGCGCCTATGCCGTAGGCCGGGCCGTTGCGGCCGTAGTCGCGGTACAGGCAGAGCGTGGCGGGCGGGCACGGCTCGCCGGGGCCGAGCCGGATCACGTCGGGGGGCAGGACCTGCGCGGGGGCGGCCGCTGCGGGAAGGCCGAGAGCGCCGACGGCGGCGGTGGCGACGGCCGCGCCGGTCAGCAGGCGGGCGAGGATGGTGGGACGGGGCATCGTTGGAGCACCTCCGGGAGGAATGGTGGTGTGACCACCCCACCCTCACGCAACGCTCGGTACATATCCAGATGCGGAGAGTGACACGTCTGCTGCTGTGGCTGCCATCGTGATCTGGCGAGCCGGATACCTCCCGATCAGTCGGTGAACGCCAGGCGCACGCCGAAGCCGACGATGACGACGCCGGTCAGCCGGTCGAGGAACCGCCGCACGCCGGGCGAGCGCAGGAGCCCGCTCATCAGCGACGCGAACCAGATCAGCGCGACGCTCCACAGCAGCCCCTCGACCACGTGAACCCCGGCCAGCAGCAACCCCATGACCGCGTGCGGCGCCTCCTCCGGGATGAACTGCGGCAGCATGGCCACGTAGAAGACGCCGACCTTGGGATTGAGCAGGTTGGTCATCAGCCCGCGGCCGAACCCCTTCCCGAACCCGACCGCCTGCTGCTCCGGCAGTGCGTGCGCGTCCGCCCTGGTCAGGATCATGCGCAGGCCCATCCACACGAGGTAGGCCGCACCCGCCCAGCGCAGCACCTGGTAGGCCGTCTCCGAGGCGGCCAGCAGCGCCGACAGCCCCGCCGCCGTGAGCACACCCCAGATCAGGGTGCCGAGCTGGATGCCCAGCGTCACGCCCCAGGCCGGCCCCCGGCCCGCCAGCAACGACGTCCGGAGGATGAGGGCCGTGTCGAGGCCCGGGGTCAGCGTGAGCAGGGCGACCACGGCGGCGAACGATAACACCGATCCTGCGATGTCCATGCTGTCAGGGTAGGAGGAGGAGCTTTCCCGTCGTACGGCGGGCCGCGAGGTCTTCGTGCGCCTGGCGCGCCTCGGCCAGCGGGTAGCGGCGCGAGACGTTGATCGTCAGCTGCCCCGCCGAGATCCAGCCGAACAGGTCGGACGCGCGTTGCAGCAGCTCCTCGCGTTGCGCGATGTGGTGCACGAGCGTGGGCCTGGTGAGGAAGAGCGAGCCCTTCCGGTTGAGCGTCTGGGGATCGAGCGGCGGGACCGGGCCGCTGGCGGCGCCGTACAGGGCCATGAGGCCGCGCGGCCGCAGCACCTCAAGCCCGCCGTCGAAGGTCGTTCTGCCGACCCCGTCGTACACGACGTCGATCTTGCCGCGCAGGGCGTCGGTGAAGTCGTCGTAGCGCAGCACCTCGTCGGCGCCCGCCTGCCGGGCCAGCTCGCCCTTCTCGTCGGTGGAGACCGTGGTGTGCACCTTGGCGCCCTTGAGCTTGGCCAGCCGGATCAGCAGCTGGCCCATGCCGCCCGCCCCGGCGTGAACGAGCACCTGATCGCCCTCGCGCACCTCGTGGGTGGAGTGGGTGAGGTAGTGGGCCGTCATCCCTTGGAGCATCGCCGCCGCCGCGACGTCGGCCGGCACGCCATCGGGCACCGGCACCGCACGGGCCGCCGGCACCACCACCTTGCCGCTGTAACTCCCCATGACGTCAGCCCAGGCCACGGTGTCGCCCACGGCGAGGTCACGCACCCCCGGCCCCACGGCCGAGACCGTGCCGGCGCCCTCCATGCCGATGGACGTGGGAAGGTCGAGCGGGTAGGCGCCGGAGCGATGGTAGATGTCGATGAAGTTGACCCCGGCGGCGGCGACGTCGACCACGACCTCGCCGTCACCCGGCACCGGGTCGGGACGCTCGGCGTATTCGAGAACCTCTGGGCCGCCCTGAGCGGAAACGACGATGCTCTGCATCCCCCTAGTCAACTCCTTCACCGCCGCCCTGATCCAACCGGCCCCGACCGTGTCGGCGCGATCCTGCCCCTGGACCGCCCCACCTGGGAATGGCCTCACCCCGCGACGGCTCCCACCCAGTAACGGTCCCAACGCGGGAACGGCCCTCACCCGGCCCCAGCGCGGGAAGGGCCCTCACGTCAAGCACGAAACCGAACCGAATCGGCCTGCGAACGGACCACCCCGGACGGACACCCCGGCAACGGGACCGTCTGGTGTGCCCCGGATCGCGGGCGCCGGTGTGGCGAAAGCGGCGGGCGTCGGCGTTGCCGGGATGGGAACGCCGGTGTGGCCGGACCGCGGGCGCCGGTGCGGCGAGCGCCGCGGTGACCGGGCCGGCTTGTCGGGCTCGCAGGACGGGGCGGGCCCGCCGCCGGGGTGGTCAGGCCGCCGGTCCTGGGGACATGCGGGCCAGGGCGCCCGCCTCCAGCGCCACCCAGATCGCCCCGTCGGGCCCGACCGTCAGCCCGTGCGGCTCGCCCTTGCGCACGCCGTCAGGCCCGTGGGCGAGATCGTCGGGAAGGGAGGGGAGCGGACGGTGGTCGATGACGCCGTCGACCGTGATGCGGCCGAGGCGGCCGGCGGCCCATTCGGTGAACCAGAGGGCGCCGTCGGGGCCGGTGATGATGGCGTGCGGGCGGGCCTCCCGGTCGGGAAGGGCGAATTCGGTGATGTCGCCCGCGGTGTCGATCCGGCCGATCTGGCCCGCGCCGATCTCCACGAACCACAGCGCCCCGTCGGGCCCCAGCGTGATGCCCACCGGTGCGCCGGCTTCGGTGGGGAGCGGGTGGACGGTCACCTCGCCTGCCATCGACACGCGGCCGATGGCGTTGCCCTGGTTGATGGTGAACCAGACGGCGTCGTCGGGCCCCGCCGTGAGGAAGGCCGGCATGCCGCCCTCCACCGGCACCTGGAACTCGCTCAGCGTCCCGTCGGCCGCGATGCGCCCGATCTTGCCGCTCTGCATCTGGGTGAACCACATGGCGCCGTCGGGGCCCATGACGATGCCGTACGGGGAGTCGGCCGCGTACGCCGTCACCTGCCCTTCGGCGGTGATGCGGCAGACCCGCCCGCCCTTGCCCTCGGTGAACCACAGGGCTCCGTCGGGCCCCGGCGTGATCACGGTCGGCAGGCCGTCGGCCGGGTCGAGCTGGTGGATCACCGGCTCCTGGCCGGGCGCCAGCCTGCCGACGCGCCCTTCGTGGACGAGCGTGAACCACAACGCTCCGTCCGCCCCTGTGGTGATGCCGTAGGGTGCGCCGGCACTGATCCTGGTCAACATATGGTGCCCCTCATGAGCTCGATCTCGTTACCTCGGAAGCGCCGGGTGAGGGCGCGGTCGTGTGACACCACGACGAGCGTGCCGTCGTAGGCGTCGAGTGCCTGCTCGAGCTCCTCGGCCAGCACCGGCGACAGGTGGTTGGTCGGCTCGTCGAGCAGCAGCAGGTCGTGCTCCCGCCCCAGCAGCCTGGCCAGCGCCAGCCTGCGCTGCTGCCCGACCGACAGGGCGCCCACCTTCTGGTCGAGGGTGTGCGGCCGGAAGAGGCCGGTGCCGAGCAGGGCCGCCCGGCGCTCGTCGGCGTAGCCGAGGCCGTAGGCGTCCAGCACGGTCTGGCCGGGGTCGAACGTGACCTCCTGCGGCAGGAACCCGACGCTGCCCTCGGCGTGCTCGGCGATGGTCTGGAGCAGCGTGGACTTGCCCGCGCCGTTGGCGCCCCGGACCAGCAGGCGGTCGCCGGCCCTGATCGTCAGCGACTCCACCCGCAGCCGCTCGCCGACGCTTACGTCGCGCAGCTCCACGACCACGCGGGCGGGGGCGCTCCCGTGTTCGTCCCCCGCCGCCCCTTCCGGCCCGGAAGGGGCGGCGGAGGACGCGTCGCCGAACGTGCCGCGGAAGCGGAGCGGCTCCGGCGGGCGGGGGACCGGGTCGGCCTCCAGCCGGCGCAGCCGCTCGTGGGCGTTGCGGACCCGGCTGGCGACCGAGCTCTGCACCCGCCCCGCGTTGCGGTCGTAGGCCATCTTGTTGTTGTCGCGCATCAGCCGGCCGGCGGCCACCCGGTGCGCCGTGGTGGCCGCGTGCTCGCGCAGCCGGCGCACCTCCTCGCACCACGCCGCGTAGGCCTGCTCCCAGCGCGCCCTGGCCGCCGCCTTGGCGGCGAGGAAACCGGTGTAGCCTCCGCCGAACCGGGTGACGGCGCCCCGCTCGACCTCGAGCACCGCCGTGGCCACCCGGTCGAGGAAGATCCGGTCGTGGGACACGGCGACCACCGCGCCCCTGTGCTCGCGCAGGCGGTCTTCGAGCCAGGCGAGCGCCGGCGCGTCGAGGTGGTTGGTCGGCTCGTCGAGCAGCAGCACGCGGGGCGAGGCCGCCAGCACGCAGGCCAGGCCGAGCCGCGCCTGCTCGCCGCCCGACAGGCTCGACAGCACCCGGTCGCGGCCCACGTGGGCCAGGCCCAGCCCGTGGAACGCCTTGTCCACCCGCGCGTCAGCCTGGTAGCCGCCGCGCAGTTCGTACGCCGTGAGCAGCTCGCCGTACTCGCCCATGACCTCGTCGGTGAGCGACGACTCCAGCTCGCGCATCCGGCGCTCCATGGCGCGCAGGCCGGCCAGCGCGGCGTCGATCGCCTGCTGGACCGTGTGGGACGGCGGCAGGCCGAGCGTCTGGCCGAGGTAGCCGGCGTCGTCCGGCACGGTGACCTCGCCGTCGTCGGGCGCCTCGATCCCGGCCAGCAGCCGGAGCAGCGTGGACTTGCCCGAGCCGTTGTCGCCGACGATGCCCGCCCGCTCGCCGGGGCCCACGGCCATGGACGCGTCGACGAGCACGGCGCGATCGCCGTATGCCTTGGAAACCTTGCGGAGGCTGATCAGGATAGAACTCCAATCGCAACTGCTGTAGCTTTAGTGTGACATGCGGGGAAGGTTAATGCAACTGGAGTAGATTTTGCAGTCTAACAAGCGTCCAGGAGGGCGGAGCGCGCGCGTGCGCGACGCCGTACGCCGGGCGACGCTCGCAGAGCTGGGCGAGTGCGGCTACGCGGGCTTGACGGTGGAGAACATCGCCGAGCGGTCAGGGGTGCACAAGACGACGGTCTACCGGAGGTGGGGCAACGTCGAGGGGCTGATCTCCGACGCCCTCGAGCTGGCCACGGACGAGCCGTGGCCCGTCCCCGACACCGGCTCGATCAAGGGCGATCTGCGGGGCATCGTGCAGCTGGTGCGCACCGGCTTCGACGATCCGGAGCTGGGGCCGGTCTCGTCGGCGTTCGTGGCGGCCGCCATGCAGAACCCCGACGCGGCGCGGGCGCTGCACGAGTTCTTCGTGGCGCGGCACGAGCAGTCGGCCGAGGTGGTCCGGCGGGCGGTCGCCCGGGGGGAGCTGCCCGACATCATCGACGTCCGCGAGGTGATCAGGGTCGCGGTCGCCCCCGTCTACTACCGGCTGTTCGTCGCGCACGAGCCGGTGACCGAGCAGGACGCCGACCGCGCCGCCGACGCCGCGCTCGCCGCCGCCCGCGCCGGCGTCCTCTGAGCGAGGCCACGGGCGGGATCCGCCCGCCGGCTGATGTCGTTTGAGGCGCGCGCTCAGGGCTCCTTCTGGGCGCGCAGCTCGAAGTCGTCGAACGTCGTCTTCAGCAGTGACGTGCCGTCCTTCGCCGTACGCGCGAACAACCCCACATGGCCGTTGCCGATCCCGTGGGGGTCGTCCACCTGGTGCACCCGCTGGTCGTTCACCCACAACGTCAGCCGCACCGTCGTCCCCCGCTGCTCGCACGACGCCACGATGCGGGCGGGCTTGCCGGGCAGCCCGTCGACCTGCACCGGCTGGGCCAGCGTGCCGCCGGCGCCGTCGACGATGCGCCGGATCCTGGCCTGCCCCTTGGTGTCGAGCCCGAACTCGTAGTAGGTGTCGTCCTCGTCGGAGTTGTGGCAGTAGACGCCGTACTCGCCGGTGCCTGTCGACCTCTTGACCTGGGAGGTCACGGCGACCACGACGGACGACGGCAACATCGGCGTGGGCGTGGCCGAGGGGTCGGGCGTGGTCGTGGGCTTGGCGATGAGGAAGGGGATGGGCGCCTTCGCCCAGCGCTCCTCGTTGTACTCCTCCACGTCCAGCCCGTAGGTGCCGTCCGTGCGGTATCCGTAACTGGAGCTCTGCCCCGGGTCGTAGGTGCCGTTCCAGCCGCCGGTGGTCTGCGTGAAGTCCTCGCGGTAGAGGACGCTCAGGTCGTCGGGCGGCCCATCGGGGCCGAGCAGCGCCCACGCCGTCAGCCCGCCGGCCACGACCAGCGCGGTGGCCGCCGCGATCCCGGCGACCAGCTTGCCGCGCCCCTTCGCCGCACCCGGCCGCACGCTGGTGTAGAGGGCGGTGGCGGCCTGCTGCCAGGTCACCTGTACGGTCTGCGCCGCCTGCTCCGGCGCGGCCGACCGCCCCACGAGATGGTCGAGCAGCTGCTGCGCGGTCGGCCGCGCGGCCGGGTCTTTCCGCAGCGCGGCCCCGACCAGCTCCCGCAGGCCGGGCTCGACGGCGTCGAGGGCCGGCTCGGTGTTGAGCACCTGGTAGACGATCGCCGGCAGCGTGTCGCCGCCGAAGGGCGCCCGCCCGCTGGCCGCGTACGCCACCAGGCAGCCCCACGAGAACACGTCGCAGGCCGGGGACACCGGCTCGCCCCGCAGCACCTCCGGAGCCATGTAGCGGGGCGTGCCGACCAGCTCGCCGGTGCCCGTGACGCCGCCGAGCGTGTCGAGCGCCCGCGCGATGCCGAAGTCGATCACCCGCGGGCCGACGGGCGACAGCAGCACGTTGGACGGCTTGAGGTCCCGGTGCACGACCCCGGCGCCGTGGATGGCGGTGAGCGCGGTGGCCACGCTGACGGCCAGCGCGTCGAGGCTGGACCCGCGCAGGGGCCCGGACTGGCGTACGGCCTCCTCGAGGTTGGGACCGGGCACGTATTCGGTGACGACGTAGAGCTGGTCGCCGTCGAGAGCGGCCTCGATCACCGCGGCCGTGCAGAACCTGCGCACCCGCTGGGCCGCGTCGGCCTCCCGGCGGAACCGCATGCGGAACTGCTCGTGCTGGGTGAGCTCCGGGTTGATCACCTTGACGGCGACGCGCTGCCCGGCGGGATCCTCGGCAAGGTGGACCGTGCCCATCCCACCTCGGCCCAGCACGTTCAGCAGCCGGTAGCGCCCGATCTGGGATGTTTCACCGCTCACGCCGCGCTAGCTTACCGATGCCGGCCTGCTCGGGGCAGATCCGTACGGAACCCGTGTGCGCCGCGCGTACGCCGACGTCGCCACGGCCAGCCCGGCCCCCCACACGAGGTAGGCGGGCACGGCGACCCAGTAGAACGTCTCCGGCGGGTCGCCCGCGCCGAACGGGACGCGCCCGCTGAGCCGTTCGGCCACCATCTGCCCGAGCCCGACCCCGAAGTACGCGAGGAGCCCGCCCGACACGGCGACGGCCGGCCACAACACCAGCCCGCGCGGCACGGCGCGTCCGGCGAGCCCGGGCGCCCAGCTCGGCCACACCCGCCCCCACCTGTGCACGAGCGCCAGCGGCAGCACCGTCCCGGCCAGCAGGAACCCGGCCTCGAACACCGCCGTCCCGCCCGCGGAGGGCGTGCTCCCGAACCCGACCGCCGCCTGCGCCGCGACCCGCGTCAGGAAGCCGCCGACGGCGACGTAGGCGCCCGCGTACGCCCAGCGCGGCGTGTGGTCCAGCCCTTTGAGTTCCACCCGCCGGTACGCCCGCGCGGACCGCCACACCAGCGACCCGCAGCCGACGCAGGCCGCCTTGCTGACGGCGCCCAGCGGGTGGACCGGGATCCCCAGGCCGGGGATGACCGTGCCGACGACGTCGAGCAGCAGCAGGGCCCCCGACACCACGAACGCGCCGCCCACCGCCCACGCCACGGCCGCGAGCGCCGTCCTGGCCGGGCCCGCCGTACGGACGGTCATCATGGCCACGAGCGTCACCGCCGCCGCGCCGCACAGGGCCACGGCTCCCCACCCGGTGAAGACGACCAGGTCGGGACCGACCGGTGACAGGCGCTCCGGCATGTGCCCGAGCTGCCAGGAGATGCGGAGCCCTCCGTAGAGGACCACGGACACGAGGGCGAGAGCCGCCGCTGAGAGCTTCCTCATGGCCGCCATCCTGCGATGGCCCCCGCCGGCCGCGCCTCCCCACGAGGAGGCGTTCCCTTCCCCCGTACGGGGGAAGAAGGGCCACCTCGGGGGCGGGGGCGAACGACTTGCGTTCCGGGCGCTGAGAACATATGTTCGATAGGTAAGCGCCCGCCTTCCCCCGGGCGGCTCCACATACAGACCAGAGCCGGCGGGGAGAAGCGTCTTGAGCAGACTCTATGGCGATCCGATAGAGGTGTGGACCAGAGACGGGGAGCCGACCCAGTTCGTCTGGCGCGACCGCCTCTATCTCGTGCGCCGGATCCTCGACCACTGGGTGGTCGCGCGCGAGTGGTGGAAGACGAGCGAGGGCGATCCGGGCGAGCGCCGGTTCTGGCGGGTCGAGGCGGGCCCCGGCCGCGAGGTGGGCTCCTACGAGCTGCGCTACGACACCGCCGGCAACGGCTGGCTGCTGCTGAGGGCGTGGGACTGATGGCGCCCCCGTTCCCGCACCTCAACGTGTGCTCGGCCTACTCCATGCGCTACGGCACCGCCTTCCCGCGCGCGCTGGCGAGCCGGGCGGCCGAGCACGGCATGGACATCCTGGCGCTGACCGACCGCGACGGGCTCTACGGCGCGATCAAACACGTCCAGGCGTGCGCCGAGGCCGGCATCGCGCCGGTGCTCGGCGTGAACCTCGCGCTCGACGTCCCGGCGCCCAGCCTGCTGCCGGGGCTGCCGCCGCCCCGCCGCCCCAAGACCGGCCCCGGCGCGGAGGACCGCGTCACGGTGCTGGCCCGCGCGGGCGGCTGGTCCCGCCTGTGCCGCCTGGTCACGGCCGCCCACCACGCCGGCGAGCGGGGCGCGCCCAGGCTGACCCGCGAGCTGGCCGGCGAGTGGGCGGGC
>NZ_SMKO01000062.1 GCF_004348685.1 Nonomuraea deserti
GCCACATCGTGCCCGCCCCCACCCCCGAGATCCTCCACCGGCTGACCAGCAGGATCACGACGCCCGGCACCTGGCTCAAACTGTGCGCGCCCGCCGAGGCCGTCGTCCCGCACCTCCCGGCCGCCTGGCGCATCCAGGAGCCGGAGTTCATGATGATCGCCACCCGCCTGCCCCGCACGGCCCCGCCCGCGGCCCCCGCGGGCTACACGGCGGCCGTCACGACCAGGGCGGGCGTCACGGTGGCCCGCGTGCTGACGAACGCCGGCGAGATCGCGGCCAGGGGCCAGATCGCGCCGGCGGGCAGGACGGCCGTCGTGGACCAGGTGGAGACGGCCGCCCGCCACCGCCGCCGCGGCCTCGGCACCGTCATCATGCGGACGCTCACCTCCGCCGCCGCCTCGGCGGGCGCGCGGCAGGGCATCCTGGTGGCCACGGCAGAGGGCAGGGCCCTGTACGAAACGCTCGGCTGGACCCTCCACACCCCGATGACGGCCGTGGTCCTGACCACCCCGCGACCCGGTCCGCCGCCGGGGCACGGCCTGTCCCGGCCCCGCCCCGCACGCGGTCCCTAGACGAGCGGCCTGACCACGACCGTCTGGTCGCGGCCCGGGCCGACGCCGATCGCGGAGATCGGGGCGCCGCTCATCTCCTCCAGCGCCCTGACGTACGACTGCGCGTTCGGCGGCAGGTCCTCGAAGACCTTGGCCCCCGTGATGTCCTCCTGCCAGCCGGGGAACTCCTCGTAGATCGGCTTGGCGTGGTGGAAGTCGGTCTGCGTCATGGGGATCTCGTCGTGCCGCACCCCGTCCACGTCGTACGCCACGCACACCGGGACGCGCTCCAGACCGGACAGGACGTCCAGCTTGGTGAGGAAGTAGTCGGTGATCCCGTTGACGCGGGTGGCGTACCGGGCGATCACCGCGTCGAACCAGCCGCAGCGGCGGTCGCGGCCGGTCGTGACGCCGAACTCGCCGCCGGTCTGGCGCAGCCACTCGCCCATGTCGTCCGTGAGCTCCGTCGGGAACGGCCCGGAGCCGACGCGGGTGGTGTACGCCTTGAGAATCCCGATGATCTTCGTGAGGCGGTTGGGCGGGATGCCGGCCCCGGCGCACGCGCCCCCCGAGGTGGGCGACGACGACGTGACGAACGGGTAGGTGCCGTGGTCGAGGTCGAGCAGCGTGCCCTGCCCGCCCTCCAGCAGCACGAACTTGTCGTCGTCCAGCGCCTTGGACAACACCAGCGAGGTGTCGGCGATGTGCGGCTTGAGGCGCTCCGCGTAGGCGAGATATTCCTCCACGACCGCCGCCGGGTCGATCCCGCGCCGGTTGTAGACCTTGGTCAGCACCTGGTTCTTCTCGGTCAGGGCGACCTCGATCTTCTTCGCCAGGATGCCGGGGTCGAGCAGGTCCTGGACGCGCACCCCCATGCGGGCGACCTTGTCGCCGTACGCGGGCCCGATGCCGCGCCCCGTGGTGCCGATCCTGGCCTTGCCGAGGTAACGCTCGGTGACCTTGTCGAGCGCCTTGTGGTGGGGCATGATCAGGTGCGCGTTGGAGGAGATCAGCAGCCGCTCCGCGGAGATGCCCCGCTGGGCCAGCCCGTCGATCTCGCCCAGCAGCACGCCGGGGTCGATGACCACGCCGTTGCCGATGACCGGCACCACGTCAGGCGACAGGATCCCCGTCGGTAGCAGGTGCAGCGCGTATTTCTGGTCTCCGATGACCACGGTGTGACCCGCGTTGTTGCCACCCTGATAGCGGACGACGTAGTCGACGTCGCCACCGAGCAGGTCGGTGGCCTTGCCCTTGCCCTCATCGCCCCACTGGGCACCAACGAGTACGGCAGCCGGCATGGTTCAGTCTCCCGAGCACAAAACGAAACCCCTGGCGCAAGCGCGACAGGGGCTCTTGCGTGGAGAGACTACCCGAACGTGGTTATTCGTCCCAAGGCCTAGCCCTGGGTCAGCGCGTCGTAACCCGTTTCCGTGCTGTCCTTGAGGAACTGCAGGCACCGCTCGGCTTCGTCCTTCTCGCCGATCGCCTGAGCAGCCCTGGACAGCGCGTACAGGCAGCGCAGGAAGCCGCGGTTGGGCTCGTGCTCCCAAGGAACGGGCCCGTGGCCCTTCCAGCCGTTCCGGCGCAACTGGTCGAGCCCGCGGTGGTAGCCCGTGCGGGCGAAGGCGTACGAGGTGACGGCGTGCCCTTGAGCGAAGGCCTCTTCCGCGAGCGAAGCCCAGGCCGCGGGGAAGGCGGGGAAGCGGGCGGCCACGTCGGAGGCCTTGGCCCCGGATTCGAGCGCCTCCGTGGCCTCGGGCAGGTCCGGCAGGTGAGTCGGGGGCGGCCCGGCGAGAAGGTTATCCATAGGACAAGTCATACCCGCCGGACCGCTCCTGTGCTATGAGATCTTTGTCCCAGCGCTCTTCAGGCTCTGGCACGCCTCCGCGACGCGCGCGGCCATCCCGGCCTCGGCGGCCTTGCCGTAGGAGCGCGGGTCGTAGGTCTTCTTGTTGCCCACGTCGCCGTCGACCTTGAGCACTCCGTCGTAGTTGCGGAACATGTGGTCCGCGATCGGCCTGGTGAAGGCGTACTGCGTGTCGGTGTCGACGTTCATCTTCACCACGCCGTACGAGATGGCCTCGTGGATCTCCTCGAGCAGCGAGCCGGAGCCGCCGTGGAAGACCAGGTCGAACGGCTTGTCCTTGCCGAACTTCGCGCCGACCGCGTCCTGGATCTCCTTCAGCACGCTCGGCCGCAGCTTGACGTGGCCGGGCTTGTAGACGCCGTGCACGTTGCCGAACGTGGCGGCCAGCATGTAGCGGCCCTTGTCGCCGACGCCCACGGCCTCGGCGGTGGCCAGCGCGTCGCCGGCGGTCGTGTAGAGCTTCTCGTTGATCTCGCCGACGACGCCGTCCTCCTCGCCGCCGACGACGCCGATCTCCATCTCCATGATGATCCGCGCCTTGGCGCACTTCTCCAGGAGTTCCTTGGCGATGTCGAGGTTCTCCTCGAGGGGCACGGCCGAGCCGTCCCACATGTGCGACTGGAACAGCGGGTCGAGGCCCTTGGCCACCCGCTCCAGCGAGATGTCGATCAGCGGCCGCATGAAGCCGTCGAGCTTGTCCTTCGGGCAGTGGTCGGTGTGCAGCGCCACCGTGACCGGATATTTGGCGGCCACCACCCTGGCGTATTCGGCCAGCGCCGTCGCGCCCGTGACCATGTCCTTCACCGTGGTGCCCGACAGGAAGTCGGCGCCGCCGGTGGAGACCTGCACGATGCCGTCGCTCTCGGCCTCGGCGAAGCCCCGCAAGGCGGCGTTCAGCGTCTGCGATGAGGTCACGTTGATCGCCGGGTAGGCGAATCCGCCGGCCTTCGCCCGGTCGAGCATCTCAGCGTAGACCTCTGGAGTCGCTATAGGCATGATTCATCTCCCTGAGAAGTAAACGGCTTCGCGCGAGCCCAGTATCCCGGCTCCCTACCCTGCGTGGTAGAGACAGCGCGACCTCATTGGTCATCTCGCGCCTCTCCAGTACAGGTAGGCTCTCCTGGTGGACTGGCTTTGGAACCTCCTGGACCCGACGTGGTGGCTGACGATTCTCGGCGCTTTCGCCACGGTCGGCGTTCTGGCCATCATCTTCGCCGAAACCGGTTTGCTGCTCGGGTTCTTCCTGCCCGGCGACTCGCTGCTGGTGGCCGCGGGAATCTTCAGCTCGGCGGCGGTGGCCCAGGGAATGGGCATCACCCCGCTTTCCCTGCCCGTGCTGCTGATCGGCACGCCGCTGTGCGCGATCGCGGGCGCCCAGCTCGGGCATTTCCTGGGGGCCCGGTTCGGCCGCAGGCTCTTCGACAAGCCGGATTCACGGTTGTTCAAGCGCGAGCACGTGCTCAGGGCCGAGGAGTTCTTCGAGAAGTTCGGCCCCGCGAAGGCGGTGGTGCTGGCGAGATTCGTGCCGATCGTCCGCACGTTCATGAATCCGGTGGCGGGCGTGCTGGAGATGCCGGCCAAACGTTTCCTCGTCTGGAACATCGTCGGCGGCGTCGTCTGGACCGAGGGGCTCATCCTGCTCGGCAACGCCCTCGGCAGGGAGGTCGATCCCAAGCAGATCGACAAATACATCCTGCCCGGCGTCTTCCTCATCGTGCTCATCTCGATCATCCCGATCATCGTCGAGGTGATCAAAAAGCGCAGGGGTGACAAGGTCGCCGCCGTCCCCAGCGGCAAGCACCGTGTCACCAACGGCCGGCACTAACCGCGACGGCGGATCATTCGCCCGGCGGCGAGAACCAGACCGCCGGCTCTACGGCCCGGGTCGGCGGGATGTGAAGCCTGTGGAGGCCACGTAAGACCGTTGGGCAGTCCCCCGCCCCTCGCCTTGACCGGGACGGCTGTCGCCGGTGAAGCAGGAAGATCCAACCCGCGATGGTCGGAATCCCCGACAGCCGTGGGGAGAAGGTCAACAAGCTGTACGCTCCCCCTGTGGGACGCCACAGGTCAGATCCGATGGGCATGGCCCGATTAGCTCTCACCGTCCTGGCGGCGGGAGCCGTGGTGACACTGCTGGTCATCGGCGGGCGCGCGCTGCTCGTGGCGCCGGGCGGGCAGCCTTCTGAACGTGAGCGCGCCTCCGCCCCGGCCACCGGCCTCGCCACCGCTCCGGCCTCCGACGCCACGGTGCGGGTGCCGACCGTGCGCATCGAGTGCCTGGCGGAGACCTGCCCCGTGGTCACCGTACGCGTGCCGGGCGGCGACGTGCTCCACCACCACGAGATGACCAGGGGCGAGGAGCTCAACTACTTCGAGCCCGAGCTCGACGTGGTGCTCAGCGACGCGGGCACGGTGCGGGTCACCGAGAACGGCAAGCCGCGCGAGCAGGGCGGCAGCGGAAAGAGGGAGGCGTTCACCGTCCGGGAGCCCGACTAGAGCCCCAGGTCGGCGAGCGTGAAAGCGGTGCGGTAGTCGAGGCCCTCGCCGGTGACGCGCTCCCTGGCGCCCCTGTCGACGATCGTCGCCACCGCCACCACCTCGGCCCCGGCTTCCCGCAGCGCCTCCACGGCCGTCAGCGGCGAGGCGCCCGTCGTCGAGGTGTCCTCGACGGCCAGCACGCGCCGCCCCTTCACCTCGGGTCCTTCGATCCTGCGCTGCATGCCGTGCGCCTTCTGCGCCTTGCGCACCACGAACGCGTCGAGCGTGCGCCCGCGCGCCGCCGCCGCGTGCAGCATCGCGCCCGCAACCGGGTCGGCTCCCAGCGTGAGCCCGCCCACCGCGTCGTATTCCAGGTCGGCGGTCAGGTCGAGCATCACCCTGCCGACGAGCGGCGCGGCCACCCCGTCGAGCGTGATGCGCCGCAGGTCGAGGTAGAAGTCGGCCTCCTTGCCGGAGGAGAGCGTGACCTTGCCGTGGACGATGGCCTTGCTCTTGATCTCGGCCAGCAGGTTGTCGCGATCCGTCATGCGCCCAAGCTTATGGCCCGCTCGTGATCGCCTCCCCGCACCCGGTTTAGCCGTGCCGGGTAATGCGGAATGTATGCGCGGGGCAACCCTTCGTAATCGTGAGGCCGATCATGGGTGTCGAATTGCCGCAAAGCGATGCAAGCCTGCTACAGGCCGCCCGACAGGGCGATGCCACCGCCTACGGGCGGCTCTACGAGCGGCACGTGGCCGCGGCCCGCGCCATGGCCCGGCAGCTCGTCCGGCGCGCCGAGGCCGAGGACGTCGTCACCGAAGCGTTCACCAAGATCCTCGATCTCGTGGGCAGGGGCGGCGGGCCGGAGTCCGGCTTCCGCACCTACCTGCTGACCGTGGTGCGGCGCACGGTCCACGATCGCTCCAAGCTGGCGGGCCGCCAGGCGGGCGAGGTCGAGGGGTATGACCCGGCGGTGCCGTTCGTCGATCCCGCGCTCGCCGGGCTGGAACGGTCCCTGATCGCCAGGGCGTACCTGTCGCTGCCCGAGCGCTGGCGGGCGGTGCTCTGGCACACGCAGGTGGAGAGGTGCAAGCCGGCCGCGGTGGCGCCGCTGCTCGGGTTGTCGGCCAACGGCGTGGCCGCGCTGGCGTACCGGGCCAGGGAGGGGCTGCGGCGCGCGTACCTGCAGATGCATCTCGGCGCCGCGCCGCCGCACGACTGCCGCCCCGTGCTCGGCAAGATGGGTGCCTACGTCAGGGGCGGGCTGGCCAGGCGCGAGGCGAGGGCCGTCGAGCGGCACGTGGACGGCTGCGAGGAGTGCCACGGGGTGATCCTGGAGCTCACCGACGTCAACCGCGGGCTGCGGGTGCTGGTGGGGCCGTTGATCGCGGGGCCCATGTTCGGCGGGTACGCGGCGGCGCTGGCCAGGCCGGACGCGGCCGAGAGCGGGCCGCACCACGCGATCCGGCGGCTCTGGCGGGCGCGCCGGCGGCAGCCCGTCATGCTGGTCGCCGGCGTGGCCGTCACCGTGGCCGCGGCGGCGTCGTTGTGGCAGACCGCCGGCAAGGCACCCGACGGCACACCGGCGACCTCGACGGTGGCCGCCCAGCCGTCGGAGCCCGTACGCGCGGTACGCGTGCCGCCGCAGGGCGACGACCCCGAGCAGATGCCGCCGCAGGAGAACCCCGATCAGCCGTCGCCGCGGGGCGGGGAGCCCGAACGGGTGCCGCCACCCCCTGTGGAGCAGGAGCCCGCGGGCCAGGCGCGGCTGCGCGCCACCGTCGACGTCCTCGGCGCACTCGTACGCGCCCAACCCGGCATCGTCGGCCTGCGGCTGCGCAACTACGGATCGCGGCCGAGCGAGGAGCTGACGGCGTACGTGACCCTGCCGCCGGGCGTGACGCTCATGCCGCCCGAGCGCCGCGGGCTTCCGGCCGTCGTGGGGCCCGCGGACGGCTGGGAGTGCCGTCCCTCGGTGGGCGGGGCCCGCTGCACCAGGGAGCCGCTGGGCGCAGGGCGGGCGACGGCCGTCTTCCTGCGGGTGGTGGTGGCCCGGCGGGCTCCGCGGAGCACGGGCCCCGCCGCGCGCGTCGACGCCGGCCCGCTGCGGGTCAGGGCGCGGGCCGGCAAGGGGGTACGCGCGACGGGCGCCCCCGCCAGGTTCGCCGCCGACGGGAAGGTGACGGTCAGGGCGGTGGGCAACGCGCTGCTGAGCTGCCCCGAGGAGAGCCCCGGCTGCGCGCAGGCCCGGCGTCGCGAGGGCGGCAGGCGCGACAACGACCTCTGGCCGATGGCCGCCGTGGACCGGGACGGCACCCTCGGCACCGCCACCTCCAGCGGGGCGAGGCTGTCGCTGCCGAAGGGTGGCAGGGTCGTGTGGGCCGGGCTCTACTGGTCGGCCGGTGGCGCGAACACCGGGCCCATCAGGTTCAGGCCGCCGGGGAAGCGTAAATATGCGACGATCCGGCCCAGTCACGTGGCCGTGCGCGAGCTGCCCCAGGGCCCGGTCTACCACGCGTTCGCCGACGTCACAGGGCTGGCGGCGGGTGCGTCCAGGACCGGCGTGTGGTGGGCGGCCGACGCCCCCATGGAAGTAGGGGCCTCGCGCCATGCGGGCTGGAGCCTCGTGCTGGTGGTGACCGATCCGGCGCAGCCGTACAGCCAGGCCGTGGTGCTCGACGCGGCCACCGTGGTCGGCGGGCCCGTCCGCCGGGTGAGCCTCCCGCTGGGCGGGCTGCGCCCCGCCGCCACTCCCGCGAGGGCCGCGCTCGTGACGTGGGAGGGCGACGCCGACCTGAAGGGCGACAAGGTCTCGCTCGGGTCAGGCGCGCTGCGGCCGGCGGGCGGCGACCGCGATCTCGCGAACGTCTTCGACGGGTCGTCGGGCGGTGTGGCGGAGATGACGTTCGGCGTCGACGTCGACACGGTCAGCGCCGAGCTCGGAGCGGATCCCGGGCTGACGATCGCGACGGGTAAGGACGCCGTTCTGTTCGGAGCCGCGGCCATAAGCGTACGAGCACGATCGTGACCATAATCGGGACAAACTGGTACCGTCGGCCTGAGTGGTCCGGCGCGATGGCGGCTGAGGGGCGAATCGTCAGGATTAACCCTCGCACGATCACCTGCTTTCATTACCCTGAGAGAGGGCCGCCGAGTCCGGTCTCTGACGGTGCAGAGCCAGCAAGGTCGGACCACCAGGAAAGGGGCGGTGTCAGTGGATCGCTGTGCGCTGTTCGTGGACGCCGGCTATCTGCTGGCAGACGGAGCGATGGCCGTGCACGGCACGCGTCATCGAGAGGCGGTCTCCTGGGATTATCCGGGCCTGCTCCAGCTGATGACCGGCTTGTCACGCGAGCGCACCGGCCTGCCGCTGCTGCGGTGTTACTGGTACGAAGCGACCGTCGAAGGCCGCCGCACCCCGGAGCACGACGCGCTGGCCGACATACCGGGTATCAAGCTCAGGCTGTCCCGCATCCGGCCGGGCCGGCGCGAGGGCGTGGACGCCCAGGTGCATCGCGATCTCATGACCCTCGCCCGCAACAACGCCATCTGCGACGCGGTGGTCCTGAGCGGCGACGAGGACCTCGCGCAGGTCATCTGCGACGCCCAGGATCTCGGCATCAGGGTGAGCGTCATCCACATCGCGGTCGAAGGCAGCTGGGCCGTGTCGCGCTCGCTCAGGCAGGAGTGCGACGACCTGGTCGAGCTGGGCGCCGTCCACCTGCGGCCGTACGTCAGCCTGGTCAGCGGCGCCGCCGAGGCGGCCAACGGGCACCACCAGCCGATCAGCAACGGGCAGGCCACCCACTCGCTGCCGCCCGGCCAGAGCTCCACGCCGTCGCTGCCCTCGCTGCCGCAGTCGCCGCCGTCCGGCAGCCACGCCACCGGCAACCACGCATCGGGCGGCCACGCCTCCGGTGGTCACGCGGCCGGCAGCCACGCCTCGGGCGGCCACGCCACCGGCAGCCACGCCACCGGCAGCCACGCCACGGGAAATCATGCCACCGGGAGCCACGCCGGCAGTCACGCCGCCGGCGGTGCCACCGCGCCGAGCCAGCCGTCGTCCAACGGGCCTTCGCCGTCGGGGCAGGGCCAGTCGTCGCCGCCTCCGGTGCTGCCCACGTACACCAACTACCAGCCCGAGCCGCAACCGCAACCTCAGCAGCAGGCGCCGCCGCCCTCGGCGCCCGCGCAGCCGCAGCAGCCCAGCACCGGCCAGTTCGCGTCGCCCACCAGTGGTGGCACCGGCCAGTTCTCCCCGCCGGCCAGCGGCGGCTACCAGCAGTCGCAGCACGGCCCCTACACCGGGCCGCAGCCCGCGCCGGTCACACCGTCGGCCTCGACGGCCGGCGCCACCACGCTGTCCGACGCGGTCAAGGCCGCGCACCGGGAAGGGCACGACTTCGGCGAGTCGGTCGCGCGGGACGCGCCCGCGCTCTGGCTGGAGGCGGTGCTGGCCCGCAAGCCGCGCATGCCCTCCGACCTGGAGGCGCGGTTGCTGCAGGGGTCGTCGCTGCCGATCGACTTCCTGCTGCACGACGAGGTGCGCCACGCCCTGCGCCGCGGCTTCTGGGACGCACTGGAACGCGCCCGCCAGTGACCCCTCGACACCGGATGGGCAGCGTCTAGAAGCCCCCGCGTCCCGCAAGCTCGCCCAAGTCCGTGCGCCCGGGCAAGCGCGTCCCGACCGCAGCTCGCCCCATCGCGCGCCCGGGCAAGCGCGTCCCGACCCGCTCGCCCCGGGGAGCGCGCCCGACCCGCTCGCCCCGGGGAGCGCGCCCGACCCGCGTGGCCGGGCAGGCGGGCGCGCCCGCGCGTCAGGAGAGGGCGTCGAAGCCCGCGCGCAGACTGTTCACCCGGTCCGTCAGGTCGGCCAGCGGCGCGGCCAGCGCGGGGTCCTGCGACTTGCGGGCCAGTTCGCGCACCCTGGCCAGCTCGTCCTCCACGGCAGTGAGCCGCCGCGACAGCTCGGGCAGCACCGCCGCGTGGTCGCCGGCGCCGGGCGGCAGCTCGCCGGTCAGGCGATCCCGGAGCATGATCGCCTGCTCCGCCAGGCGCTTGTTCATGTTGTACAGCTCGGTGAACACCGACACCTTCGCCCGCAACACCCACGGGTCGAACGGTTTGGTGAGGTAGTCGACCGCGCCCGCCGCGTAGCCGCGGAAGGCGTAGTCGGGGGCGCTGTCGACGACGGTCAGGAAGATGATCGGGATGTTCCTGGTGCGTTCGCGCCGCTTGATGTGCGCGGCCGTCTCGAAGCCGTCCATGCCGGGCATGCGCACGTCGAGCAGGATGAGCGCGAACTCGGTGTTGAGCAGCGCCTTGAGCGCCTCCTCGCCGGACCTGGCGCGCACGGGCACCAGGTCGAGGGAGCTGAGGATGGCCTCGAGGGCGATCAGGTTTTCCTCGCGGTCATCTACCAGGAGGATCTTCGCACGATCTGTCATCGATCACGACCCTTCGGCTGGTGAGTCGGACGCGGAGCCGCGTCCTCGGCTGAGCCAGCCGCGCAGGCGTTCGAGCAGGCGGTCCACGTCGACCGGCTTGGGCACGTAGTCGGACGCGCCCGAGGCGATGCTCTTCTCCCGGTCGCCCCGCATGACCTTGGCCGTGAGCGCGATGATCGGCAGATCGGCGAACTGGGGCATGCGCCGGATCGCCGACGTCGTCGCCCAGCCGTCCATTTCCGGCATCATGATGTCCATCAGCACGAGCGCGACGTCCTCGTTCCGTTCGAGCTGCTCGATCCCCTCCCGACCGTTTTCAGCGTAGACGACCGTGGAACCATGTCGCTCCAGCACGCTCGTCAGCGCGAAGACGTTACGGATGTCGTCGTCGACGATGAGGATCTTCGCGCCGGCGAGCGGATCGTCGCCCTGCCACTGCGCGGGCGTCTCGGTCGGCGTCTCGACCAGCTCGGGCATCGGCAGGTCGAGCGGCATCGGCGGCTCGGGCGCCGGCGACGTGGGCTCCTCCGCCGGCTTGGTCATGAGCTGCCGGCGCGCGGCGCCGCCGTCGGTCACGGCCAGCGGGCCGGTGTAGGAGGCCGGCAGGTAGAGGGTGAACGTGCTGCCCTTGCCGAGCTCGCTGTCGACGTGGATCTCGCCGCCGAGCAGCCGGGCGATGTCGCGGCAGATGGCCAGGCCCAGGCCCGTGCCGCCGTATTTGCGGCTCGTGGT
Organism: Nonomuraea deserti; assembly: GCF_004348685.1. Taxonomy (GTDB): domain Bacteria; phylum Actinomycetota; class Actinomycetes; order Streptosporangiales; family Streptosporangiaceae; genus Nonomuraea; species Nonomuraea deserti. The sequence continues at coordinate 11,079 of NZ_SMKO01000062.1, forward strand.
GCCGTCGGCCTGCCGGAACGCCTCGAAGATGACGTCCCGCTTGTCGGGGGCGATGCCGATGCCGGTGTCGATCACCTGGAAGGCGAGCAGGTCGTCGGCGTCGTGCAGGGTGTCGTCGTCGAACTGCACCCCGGTGGGCGGGGTAGTGACGCGCAGCTTCACCTCGCCCCGCGGCGTGAACTTCACCGCGTTGGAGAGCAGGTTGCGCAGCACCTGCTGCAGGCGCTGCTCGTCGGCGCGCAGCTCCTGCGGCACGTCGGGCTCGACCTCGACGCTGAACGACAGCCCCTTGTCCTGCGCCAGCGGCGCGAACGCCGCCTCCAGCAGGTCGACCATCTTGGGCAGCGACACCTGGATGGGGTGGATGTCCATCCGGCCCGCCTCGACCTTCGACAGGTCGAGCATGTCGTTGATGAGCTGGAGCAGCGCCGAGCCCGCGCTGTGGATCGTGCGGGCGAACTCGACCTGCTGCGAGGTCAGGTTGCCCTCGGCGTTCTCGGTCAGCAGCTTGGCCAGCACCAGCAGGCTGTTGAGCGGCGTGCGCAGCTCGTGCGACATGTTGGCGAGGAACTCGGACTTGTAGCGCGAGGACACCGCGAGCTGCTCGGCGCGCTCCTCCAGGGTGCGGCGGGCCTGCTCGATCTGGAAGTTCTGGATCTCGATCGCGCGGTTCTGCTTGGCCAGCAGCGCCGCCTTGTCCTCCAGCTCGGCGTTGGACCTGCGCAACTCCTCCTGCTGGCGCTGCAGCTCGTCGGAGCGCTCCTGCAGCTCTCTGGTGAGCCGCTGCGACTCGGTCAGCAGGTCTTCGGTGCGGGAGTTGGCGATGATCGTGTTCATCGTGACGCCGATGGTCTCGACGAGCTGCGTCAGGAAGTCGAGGTGCACCTCGCCGAACGGCGTGAACGAGGCCAGCTCGAGGGCGCCGAGCACCCGGCTCTCGAACAGGATCGGCAGCACCACGATCTGGGCGGGCGTGGACCTGCTGAGCCCGCTGTCGATGGTGATGAACTCCGGCGGTACGTCGTCGAGGATGATGTGCCGGCCCTCGGCCGCCGCCTGGCCGACGATGCCCTGGCCGATCGCGAAGCGCTGGCGCGGCCCCCGGTCGGGGCGCACGCCGTAGCCGCCGATCAGCATCAGCTCGTGGTCGCCCTCGGGGTCGATGCTGTAGAAGGCGCCGTAGCGGGCCGACACCAGCGGGGTCAGCTCGCTCATCGTGAGTTTGGCGACCTCGAGGAGGTCGCGGTGGCCCTGCATGAGCCTGGAGATGCGGGCCAGGTTGGACTTGAGCCAGTCCTGTTCCTGGTTGGCCTGGGTGGTCTCGCGGAGATTGGCCACCATCGAGTTGATGTAGTCCTTCAGCTCCGCCAGCTCGCCCTGCGCCTCGACGGCGATCGAGCGGGTCAGGTCGCCCCGCGCCACGGCGCTGGTCACGGTGGCGATGGCGCGCACCTGCGTGGTGAGGTTGCCGGCCAGCTCGTTGACGCTCTCGGTGAGCCGCTTCCACGTGCCCTCGACGCCCTCGACGCGGGCCTGGCCGCCGAGCTGGCCTTCCGAGCCGACCTCGCGGGCGACTCGCGTGACCTCGGAGGCGAACGACGACAGCTGGTCGACCATGCGGTTGATGGTGGTCTTCAGCGCGAGGATCTCGCCCTGGGCGTCGACGTCGATCTTGCGGGTGAGGTCGCCGTTGGCGACCGCGGTGGTCACCTCGGCGATGTTGCGCACCTGGTAGGTCAGGTTGTTGGCCATGAAGTTGACGTTGTCGGTGAGGTCTTTCCAGACGCCCGACACGCCCTGCACCCGGGCCTGGCCGCCCAGCTGCCCCTGCGTGCCCACCTCGCGGGCGACGCGGGTGACCTCGTCGGCGAAGGACGACAGCTGGTCGACCATCGTGTTCAGGGTGTCCTTCAGCTGGAGGATCTCGCCCTGCGCGTCGACGGTGATCTTCCTGGACAGGTTGCCCTGCGCCACCGCGGACGAGACCGCCGCGATCTGGCGCACCTGCGAGGTCAGGTTGTTGGCCATCGAGTTGACGTTGTCGGTGAGGTCTTTCCAGACCCCGGACACGCCGCGCACCTGCGCCTGGCCGCCGAGCTGGCCTTCCGTGCCCACCTCGCGGGCGACGCGGGTCACCTCGGAGGCGAACAACGAGAGCTGCTCGACCATTGTGTTCATGGTCGACTTGAGCTCGAGGATCTCGCCCTGGGCGTCGACGTCGATCTTGCGGGTGAGGTCGCCGTTGGCGACGGCCGTGGTCACCTGGGCGATGTTGCGCACCTGGTAGGTCAGGTTGTTGGCCATCGAGTTGACGTTGTCGGTGAGGTCCTTCCAGACGCCCGACACGCCCTTCACCTCGGCGCGGCCGCCCAGCTTGCCCTCGGTGCCCACCTCGCGGGCGACGCGGGTGACCTCGTCGGCGAAGGACGACAGCTGGTCGACCATCGTGTTCAGGGTGTCCTTCAGCTGGAGGATCTCGCCCTGCGCGTCGACGGTGATCTTTTTCGACAGGTTGCCCTGGGCCACCGCCGTCGCCACGGTCGCGATGCTCCGCACCTGGGAGGTGAGGTTGTTGGCCATGAAGTTGACGTTGTCGGTCAGGTCTTCCCAGACCCCCGACACGCCGGGCACCTGTGCCTGGCCGCCGAGCTGGCCCTCGGTGCCCACCTCGCGGGCGACTCGCGTCACCTCTTCGGCGAAGCCGGAGAGCTGGTCGACCATCGTGTTGACGGTGTTCTTCAGCTCGAACATCTCGCCCACGGCGTCGACCGTCACCTTGCGGCTCAGGTCGCCCTTGGCCACCGCGGTGGTCACGACCGCGATGTCGCGCACCTGCGCGGCCACGCGGGACGACATCGTGTTGACGGCCTCGGTGAGGTCGCGCCAGCTGCCCGACATGCCCCGCAGGTTGGCCGAGCCGCCCAGCCGGCCCTCCGTGCCCGCTTCGCGCGCGACCCTCGTCACCTCGGTGTTGAACAGCGCGAGCTGGTCGACCATGCCGTTGATGGCCTTGCCCAGCCGCCGCACCTCGCCGCGCGCCGTGCGGTCGAGGTCGATGCGTCGTGACAGATCGCCCTTGGCCACCGCGTCGATGACGTCGGCCGCGCCGCTCACCGGGCTGACCAGGGCGTCGATCAGGATGTTGACCGACTCGACGCTCTCCGCCCAGGCGCCGACGCCGGGACCGGGGGTCAGCCGCTCACCGAACCGGCCTTCTTTGACGACTTCCTTGCGTACGCGTGCGAGCTCGTTGGAGAGATGCTCGCGCCGGTCGGCCACTTCGTTGAGCAGCAGCCGCACCTCGCTGAGTATCCCGGGAGGGGCATGAGGGACCCGGCGTCGGAAGTCGCCGTCCCGCCAGGAGAACAGGGTCTCCAGGATGGGAACGAGATCCGACTCGGTGTACGTCCTCTCCTCCGGGGTTAGCGTGGCTTTGGCCGTGGTCATGGGGCCTCCTTCACTCGCGGCGTGCTCCGGCGAGTGATTCAAGTCTGTCACGATGAGTAGCTCGTAGTCCTGTCCTTGGATTTACCCCAAGTCAACGGGAAGTGTGGTAGGCACGTTGGGATGACTGCTTCTCCCCATGCGGTTCTCGCTGCGACGTTCGCGCCGGGCGGGACCGCTGTGACCGCTGCGATGAGGTTCACGCGCGAGGTGATGACCGCGTGGGCCACCGGTGGCGTGCTCCACACCGCAGAGCAGGTCGCGGGAGACTTGGCGGAGCAAGTCGCCGACGAGCCGTTTGAGGTGATTTGGAAGCATTTTGGGGACGCCGTACAGGTCGAGTTGCGGCAGCAAAACCTCTCCCAGAGTGATCCAAAGGCACCTTCCGCGAATGTCGAGGAGTGGGGAGTCACCTTCGCGGGTGATTCCCGTGTCCATTGGGCTAGGATCACGGTACCCGGCTCGGCGGACAGAGTTGCAGCCGAGTGGCTGGAGGAGAGTTCCAGAGGGCCCCACTGGCTGGGGTTCCTTGCCGACGCGAGTGACCTGCTGGCGGGCACGCTCGATCCCGACATGGTCCCCGCGATCGTCGCCCAGGTTGTGGTGCCGAGGCTGGCGAGCTGGTGCGCCGTCTACACCTCCGACACCGCCGCGGGCCCGCTGCGGCTGGTCTACCTCTGGCACGCCGACGAGGCGAAGATCGACGGCCTGCGCGAGCAACTCGACGGCATGGACGTCGACGGCGCCGACACCAGGGTCACCTCCGCGTTCCACGTGAACGACTCGCACGTTCTCGCGGTGCCGCTCACCGCGCGCGGCCGCAGCCTCGGCATGATGTGCCTGGGCCGCCCCGACCGCTTCCCCGACGAGGTCATCCAGTTCGCCGAGGACATCGGCAGGCGCGCCGCGCTCGCCATGGACAACGCCAGGCTCTACGCCCAGCAGGCGGCCGCCAACCGCGCGCTGCAGCGCAGCCTGCTGCCGCCCAACGAGCCCGAGGTCCCCGGTCTCGACTACGGCGTCATCTACGAACCCGCCGGCGAGGCCAACGAGGTCGGCGGCGACTTCTACGACCTGTTCAAGGCGGGCGACGAGTCGTGGCGCTTCGCGATCGGCGACGTCTGCGGCACCGGCCCCGAGGCCGCCGCCGTGACCGGCCTCGCCCGCCACACGCTGCGGCTGCTCGCCAGGGAGGGGTACGGCGTGGCGGCCGTGCTCGGCCGGCTCAACCAGGCGATCCTCGAGGAGGGCGAGCGGGCCAGGTTCCTCACGTTGCTGCACGGCGAGATCACGCCGGTGGAGACCGGGCTGGAGCTGCGCCTGGTGTCGGCGGGCCACCCCGAGGCGCTGCGGCTCAAGCCGAGCGGCAAGGTCGAGGCGGTGACCACCCCGCAGTCGCTGCTGGGCGTCTTCCACGAGGTGATGTTCGAGGCCGACACGATCCGCCTCGACCACGGCGACGTGCTGCTGGCGGTGACCGACGGGGTGACCGAGCGGCGCTCCGGCGGGCGGCTGCTCGACGACGACGGCGGCCTGGCCAAGCTGCTGGCCGAGTGCGCGGGGTTGTCGGCCAGAGCGGTGGCCGAGCGCATCCGCAGGGGTGCGGCCGAGTTCGCCTCCGAGCCGAGCGCCGACGACCTGGCGATCGTGGTGCTGCGCGCCCGCTAGTACGACGACGTGGCGATCGTGGTGCTCCAAGTACGCCCTTCCGGCTCGGCGGTGGCGTGATGGTGGCAGCCGGGAAGCCCGACGATCAAGGGATGGAGTCGCCCAAGTTCTTACGACATGTCAGTAGTTAGTGCAGTTTGACGTGTTTTCGGGCGAAATCGAGCTGGTGCGCGATCTGGGTGATGCGCTCCGAGACCAGGAGCGAGCTCGCGGCGGCGTCGTAAGTGTAGACCTCGTGTTCGCGCCCGTGCTCGGCCAGCTTGGCCACGTACTTCTCGATCTGGCGCATCGGGCAGCGGGCGTCGTTCTCGCCCGCCAGGATCAGCAGCGGGCTCTGCACCTGCTCGACGTAGGTGATGGGGGAGCTGGCCGCGTACCGCTCCGGCTGCTCGTCGGGTGAGCCGCCGAACAACGCCCGGTGGTAGGCCCGCAGGCTCTCCGCCTCGTCCTCGTACGACGTCTGGTGGCAGGCCAGCGGCACCGCCGCGATGCCGGCCGTCCACAGGTCGGGCTGGGTGCCGAGGCCGAGCAGCGTGAGGTAGCCGCCCCAACCCGAGCCCGCGAGCACCATCCGGCCGGGGTCGGAGATGCCGCGCTCGACCACGCACCGGTGCACGGCGGCCACGTCGGCCAGCTCGGTGTGCCCGACGTCGCCGCGCAGCGCGTCACGCCAGGCCGATCCGTAGCCGGTCGAGCCGCGGTAGTTGACCCGCACCACCGCGAAGCCGGCGTCCACCCAGGCCGCGACCTCGGGTGAGAAGGCGTCGCGGTCGTGCGCCGCCGGCCCGCCGTGCAGCAGGAAGATCGTCGGGTAGGGCGCGGTGCCGACCTCGGGCCTGCTGACCAGCGCGTGGATGCGGCCGCCCTCGCCCTCGACGTCGAGGTCCTCCACGGGGACGCTCGGCGGGGCGGGCGGGCCGCTGGAGTTGACCACGACCTGATCGTTGCTCGACCGGATGACCGGCGGGTGGGAGGCGCTCGACCAGGAGTATTCGACATGGCCGCCGGGCCGCGGGGTGGCGTCGTCGATCACGCCGTGCGGCGTCTCGATGAGTTTCAGTACGCCGCCGGCCAGGTCGTAGCGGTGCAGGTGGCTGCGGGCGCGGTCGTCGCGCAGGATGAGCAGGCCGCGGCCGTCGTCGTACCACTCGGCCGCCAGGTCGCCGGAGTCCTTCAGCCAGATCTCGCGCTGCTCGCCGGTCACCGGGTCCCACACCAGGGGCTCGTGGCGCCGGCGGCGCTCGTGCAGGGCGAGCAGGCGGCGGTCGCCCATGACCGGGGCGAAGGTGAGGCCGAGGACCCCCTTGCCGGGGCCGTCGTAGAGCTCGCCGACCGTGTCGCCGTTGTGGCGGACGACGCGGAGCGCCGGGTGCCGGAAGCCGGCGTACTCGCCGTGGTTGACGGCGATCAGAGAACCGTCGAGTGACATGTCGGTCACCCAGTTGGCCTCGGCGTGCTCGTACAGGAGTGTGGCCGGCTCGCCCGCGCGTACCAGGTGGATGCGGAACGCTCCGCCGCTGGCCAGGCTGATCGCCGCGACGCCCGTCGCGGACAGCGCGATGCCGCCGGGCTGGCCCGGCGGGACGTCGGGGGCGACCGGCTCGTCGGGGCCGCCGTTGAACGGCTGGCGCCACCACGACCCGAACTCGTCGCCCTCGGTGTCGGCGAACCAGTAGATCCACTGGCCGGTCGGGTCGATGGCGGCGTACACCGCGCCCCTGGGCCGGTCGGTGACCTGGCGGGTGGTGCCCGACACGCGGTCCAACGCGTAGACCTGCCAGGTGCCGGTGGCGTTGGAACGGTAGATGGAGCGGTTGGGGGCCTGGCGAGCCCAGGACGGCAGCGTCATGCGCGAGGCCCGGAACCTGGCCTGCCAGCGTTCCTCCGCCTTCATCCGGCGCGCTCCCTCCCTGAAGTCCTTCGCCTCGGGGCGACGGATGTCGTCCAGTATTGCGCCTGTGCCGGGGAAATACTTAGGAAATGTGGGGGAATTTCGGACTAAATGCCCCATCAGTAACATCGGTCACGCCGGCCCGTCAAGGAACGGCACTTGATCCGGGGCGGTCTCGTAGATAGACAGGTGAAACGCCGCGCGGGTCGTCACTTTATGACGTCCTTTCGCGACGTTATGGGAGATAAATGAGGCAATTCGCTCATCGAGCGTAGTCGCGTCGGTATGCCACGCACTCGGGCCCATCCCGATCACCTGGGCGAGGTCACCGTGCCCCAACTCCATGTCGAACTCCACCGAACGCCGCTCGCGCTCGGCGAACCCCTCCAGGCTCCGAGCCACCCTGCGCTCCTTCTCGTCGTCGACGGAGAGCAGGCCCAGCTCCTCGACCAGCGGGCTCAGATGCGCCTTCGCGGGAGTGACGACCACCGCGACGCCGCCGGGCCGCAGAATCCTGCCGAACTCCGGCCCGTTCCTGGGCGCGAACACGTCGATCACCACATCGGCCACCCCATCCCGGATCGGGAGGGGCCGCCACACGTCGGCCACGAACGCTCCCGCCCTCGGATGCACCCGCGCCGCCCGGCGCACAGCGTGCTTCGACACATCGAATGCCATCCCGATGCCATCGGTCACCGCGTTGAGCGTGGCCGCCAGATAGTGCCCGGTGCCCGCTCCTGCGTCGACGATCACCGGCGCGGCCCTGCCCTCCGCGCGACGACCCTCGACGATCCCCGGCGCGCGCCCGCGGCCGGCCGACCCCGGGCCGTCACCGGCCTCCATTTGCGCCCCACGGTACGCCCTCAGCTCGGCTCCGTCACTCGTTTCCGTGGAGGACTCATGTTTTCCCCGCCGCGTCACATGCGCCCGCACGGTTTCCGCCACGGCGTCGGTCAGGGGCGCATAGTGCCCCGCGTCCAGGAAATCGGCCCGCGCGGCCACCATCGCGGCGGTGTCGGCGGTGCCCGGCGGCCTGGAGCCGACCAGGAGGCTGACGTATCCCTGCCTGGCCACGTCGAACGTGTGCCCCTGCGCGCACCGCACCGTCGCCGCGTCGATCCGCAGCCCCGCACGGCACACGGGACAGCTCAGATAGTCGACGATGTCAGGCAGCATGTGCCCATTCTGGTGCACGCACGTCACGCGCTCGCTTCGAGGAGGAACGCGGCGTTGGAGGGGGTGGCGCGGAGCTTGCCGACGAGCATCTCGAGCCCCTGCTGCTTCTCCTGCGTGGTGAGCATCCGGCGCAGCCGCCAGATGACCTGCCGCTCCCGCGGGTGCAGCAGGATCTCCTCCCGCCGGGTGCCGGAGGCGTCCAGGTCGACGGCCGGGAACAACCGCCGCTCGGCCAGCTCGCGGGTGAGGTGCAGCTCCATGTTGCCCGTGCCCTTGAACTCCTCGTACAGGCTGTTGTCCATCCGCGAGCCGGTGTCCACCAGCGCGGTGGCGAGGATGGTGAGCGAGCCGCCGCCCTCGACGTTACGAGCGGCGCCGAAGAACCGTTTGGGCGGGTAGAGGGCGGTGGCGTCGATGCCGCCGGTGAGCACGCGTCCCCCGCCCGGCGCCAGGTTGTTGTACGCGCGCCCGAGCCGCGTCAGCGAGTCGAGCAGCAGCACCACGTCCTGCCCTGCCTCGACGAGCCGCTTGGCCCGTTCGATGGCCAGCTCGGCGAGGGCGGCGTGGTCGCGGTCGGGGTGGTCGAAGGTGGAGGAGAAGACCTCGCCGTCGATGGTGGCGCGCATCTCGGTGACCTCCTCGGGCCGCTCGCCCACCAGGAGGACCATGAGGTGCACCTCGGGGTGGTTGCGGGAGATCCCGGCGGCCAGCGCCTGCATCGCCATGGTCTTGCCGGCCTTGGGCGGCGCCACGATGAGGCCGCGCTGCCCCTTGCCGATGGGGGCGAACAGGTCGATGACGCGCGTGCTGAGCGACTCTGTCTCGATGCTGAGCCGTTCTGTCGGGTGGATCGGTGTCAGGTCGGCGAAGCGGGGGCGGTCCCGCCATTGTGCGGCGCCGTTGACGGACTCGACGCCGACCAGCTTGTTGCCGGCGAAGGAGGCGGTCACGTGGTCGCCGGGGCGCAGGTCGTACTGGCGGATCTTGTCGGGTGTGAGGCGGACGTCGCCGGGTCCCGGCAGATGGCCAGCCCGGATAAACGCGGATTTGTCGCGTACGTCCAGAAGGCCGGTCACATGCCGGACGGACGTGGCGGCACGCTGCTGCGGAATGGTTTGCACAGACATGATGGACCCCTCAGGGGAATGCGCCGAACCCGTGACGGGTTGGCATAAAAAGGAACCGCAAGCCGGGCCCTGTGAAGCGGGGCGGGGCTGCGAGGTGAAGATCAGCGGAGCTTGGGCTCAACGCTTGATGGGAACATACCACACCATCTGGTCCATGGAACGTCTAGCCCGCTTGGACTATTCCCGGGCCGTTCCCGTGTCTTAACCGGCGAACGCGGGGTAGACGCGTGACAATGTTCTTCTCGGCACCGCAGGGCGAGGAAAATTACCGCGCTCGGTGTATCGAAGGACACAACTCCCATCGGTGTAGCGGCGTCATATCAAGTGGCATGCAGGATCCCTGCAACTCGATGAGGGTTCCATGAGGACGAAGACAGACTCCTGGGGGAGCATCATGAAGACCGTCAACTGCCCGCGGTGCCACAACGAGCTCGACGAAGGCCCGATCATGTACAGGTGCGCCCACTGCCGCCGAGCCGTCTACGCCGCCGACGTCGAGAACGAGTACGTCCCCCGCGAGCCGGTCGCCGCCTGAACTGACGGCGTAGCCTTACCGGGTGCCGCACCGACCGATCACCGTGTCCGGCGTCGACGTGACCCCGCTCTGCGACGCCGTGGGCCCCATGGGCCCCGCCATCCGACGCCCGCTCGCCGAGATGTTCGCCGGCTCAGGCCTGCCCGACGAGCCGTGGGTCCTGCACTTCCACTGCTATCTGCTGCGTGACGCGGCCGGCCGCCTGACGCTGGTCGACACCGGCATCGGCGGCATCGACTCACCGGCGGCCACCTGGGCGCCGGTCCCCGGCACGCTGGCCGGCGAGCTCGCGGCCGTGGGGGTGACGCCCGCCGACATCGGCACCGTCATCCTGACCCACCTGCACAGCGACCACGCCTCGGGCGCGGTCGCCGCCGGCAGGCCGGTGTTCGAGAACGCCCGCTACGTGCTCCAGCGGGCCGAGCTCGACGCCGCCGCCGGCCCGATGCTCGACGACGTCGTCACCACGATCAAGGATCAGCTGCACGTCGTCGAGGGTGACGCGGACGTCGCGCCGGGTGTGCGCGTGCATCTCGCACCCGGCCACACCCCCGGACACCAGATCGCCAGGGCCGGCGACGTGGCCATGACCGGCGACCTCGTCCTCCACCCGGTGCAGCTGGACGATCCGCGCCTGCGCTACCTCTACGACGGCGACCAGGAGGCCGCCGCGCGCACCCGCGCGGAGACGCTCGCCGCGCTCCGCGCCGAGCGGGCGATCCTGGCCACCGCGCACTTCAGCGAGCCGTTCCTGCGCCTGACACCGGCCGGCGCGACCCCCGTCACCGGACCCGTCACCGGACCCGTCACCGGACCCGTCACCGGACCCGTCACCGGCCGCTGAGCACCGGCTGGTCGGCCAGCAGCGACGAAGGCAGGGCGACCATCGCGGTCAGCCCGCCGTACGGCGAGGGCGCCAGGGTGACCTTGATGCCGTGCCTGGACGCGAGCCTGCCGACCACGAACAGGCCGAGCCGGTCGCTCTGCGCCAGGTCGAACTCCGGCACCTTCGACAGCCGATCGTTGAGCTCGTCGAGCTCGACGCGGGGCAGGCCGAGGCCGCGGTCCTCAATCTCGATCATGAGGCCGTGCGCGGTGCTGGAGCTGCGCACGTCCACCTTGGTCTGCGGCGGCGAGAACAGGGTGGCGTTCTCCACCAGCTCGGCCACCAGGTGGGCCACGTCCGTGACCACCGAGCCCAGCAGGGAGACCGGCGGCGGCTGGAGCACCTCGACCCGCTCGTACTCCTCGACCTCCGCGACGGCCGCGCGCAGCACGTCGTGCACCGGCACCGGGTTGCGCCAGCCGCGCCCCGGCGCCTGGTCGGACAGGATGATGAGGCTCTCCGCGTGCCGGCGCATGCGGGTGGTGAGGTGGTCGAGCTTGAACAGGTCCGCCAGCGTCTCCGGCTCCTCGGTGGCCCGCTCCATGTTGTCGAGCTGCAGCAGCTGCCGGTGCAGCAGCGACTGGTTGCGCCTGGCCAGGTTCACGAAGACCTGGCTGACGCCGTGCCGCAGCTTGGCCTGGCCCAGCGCGGCCTCGACGGCCGTGGACTGCACCTCGTTGAACGCCTGGACGATGTCGCTCACCTCGGAGGTGCTGGTCTTGACCTGCAGCGGCGCCACCTCCTCCGGCGTGGGCGGGTTCACGTTCTTGCGCAGGCGCCTGATCAGCTCGGCCAGCCGCACCTCGGCCAGCTCCGTGGCCGCGTCGCGCAGCCCGGCCAGCTCGCTCACCAGGCGTCTGCGGAAGCGCAGCGAGAGCACGATAGAGGCGATGACGGCGATCAGGCCCACGCCGCCCGCCACGCCGAGCTTGACCAGCATGCCGATGGCTGTCGGCGTGACCCGGGCGGTGATGCCCCGCACGGCCTCGCTCTGGTTGCGCTCGACGGCCTGCCACAGGTTCTGGGCGTCGACCGGCCAGGTGGCCGCCGTGGGCGGCAGGCCGGCGGTGGCGGTCAGCGTGCGGATGGCGTCCTCGGTGCGCACGAACTCCCGGTAGACCGGTGACGCGGACAGCTGCTCGTACGGGCCGCGCAGCTCGTCGTCCAGGTGGGAGAGCGCCTGGGAGTAGAGCAGCCGCCTGGTGGCGACCATGGCCGTGAACGCTCCGCGCTCCCTGGGCTCCACCTTGCCCTTGGCGAGCACCACCGTGATCACCGCCTGCTCCCGGGACAACATGTCCTTGGCCTCGCCGAGCATCGTGATCGCCCTGGCCTGCTTGTAGAGGGACATTTCGGGCACCAGCACCATGGCGTCGTACATGCGGAAGGACGCGTCGACGATCTGGCTGTAGCCCTCGACGATGTCGAGCGGCGCGACCATGCCGCCGTCGACCGCGCGCCGGAGGTCGGGAAGCTGGCCGAGCTTGGTGTTCAGCGCGTTGAGCTGCGTGGTCATGGCGGGCGTCAGGTCCTGCTGGGCCTTGGTCAGCCTGCGGAACGTGGCCATGGCCTTGTCGGTGGCCTCACGCTGCTGGGCCACCTTGCCGGCGCCCTCACCCGTGGCCAGGAACTGCGTCGAGACGAGCCGCTCGTTCTGCAGGTGGACGTTGACCTGCTCGGACGGGATCGCCAGGTTGCCCGCCAGGTCGTTGATCGCCAGCAGTCGGACGCCGTCGCCGCCGGTCAGTCCAGCGGCGAACGCCCACAGGCCCACGAGGGACAGCAGCGGGACGAGGAGGAGGACGAGGATTTTCAGCGCGATGGGGCGGCCACGCGTGGGGGGCATGCGACCTCCGGGTGCATGATGAGATCGCCTCGCAGAGTACACCCCCCTTTGGAAGGATTTCTGTGCGTCTCCCGCGTTCTTTTTCCGGCTGGACCATCGCGGTCTTCGGTGTCCTCGCCTTCGCCCTCGGCCTGCTGGGTCTGATCTCTCCTGACACCCTGCTGGTCATGCTGGGGTTCGAGGTGCTCGACACCAGGCCGCCGGGGGACTACACGCTGGTCTACATGGCCGCTTCGTCGATGGCGGCGGTCAACATGGGGGTCTACTACGTCTTCGCGGCCTCGGCGAACTACACGCCGTTCTTCCGCTGGACGGTGCCGTTCCGGCTCGTGACGTTCGCGGTGTTCACCACGCTGGTGCTGACGGGCGCGGCACCGGGCGAGTTCTTCGGCGTCGGTCTCTGGGAAGGGCTGGGCGCGCTGATCACCGGGTTCGCGCTCTGGCGTGAGGGTAACCTGCTGCCCGCACGCCAGAGCGTGAACGCCTGATCAGCGTCACTGATGCGCGTCCTCGGATCCGCGCGACACCAGGCGGTCACCGGAGGCGCCGTCACGTTCGAGCTTGCGCTCCAGATCGCGTTTCTCGTCCTCCAGCCGGGCCACCCGGCTGGAGGCCTCGGCCTTGGCGCTGCGCAGCCTGCGGCGCTGCCTGGAGGTCCTGCGGGACCCCGAGCCGATCAGCCAGAACCCCGCGAGCAGGACGGCCGCGACGGCCGCCCCCGCGAGGAACATCTCCAGGTGATTGGGCTCGAAGGTGTACCCGAACAGGATGTACCTGGCACCCTCCTCGGTGAGGACCAGTGCGACGGCGGCGCCGGCGAGCAGGACCAGAAGCACACCTAAAAAGATCATCCAAACTCACCCCTTGTCGTCAGAGCGGGTTTCCCCTGCCCTGGCGGCGGCGGGATATGCGCCATGATGGTCTTCATGAGACCTGGACCGGGCGAGGTGCTGCACTTTTCCGAGGACCCCACCATCGAGCGGTTCGTGCCGCATGTCGCGCCGACGTCCGTCCGGACCGAACCCTACGTGTGGGCGGTCGGCCACGACCGGTGCCCCGACTACTGGTTCCCCCGCGCCTGCCCGCGGGCGATGGCGTGGGCCGGGCCGCGCACCACCCAAAAGGATATCGACCGGATCGTCGGCGCGGGCTGCGGCGATCGGGTCCACGCCGTCGAGTACGGCTGGCTGCGGGCCATCATGGACGTCCGGCTGTACGCCTACCGGCTCCCGGCCGACGACTTCAAGCCCATCGGCGATCCGCCGCACGCCGTGGTCTCGACGGTCCCCGTGGTGCCGCTGGGCCCGCCCGAGCCGGTCTCCGACCTGTTCGAGCTGCACGAGGAAGCCGGCATCCAGCTCAGGGTGATGGCCGACCTGTGGCCGTTCTGGAACGAGGTGACGGCGAGCACGCTGGAGTTCAGCGGGATCAGGATGCGCAACGCTCGTCGATGAGCGCCCGCAGCGTCTCCAGCCGCATCGAGCCGGGCGGCAGCTTCTCGCGGGCGGCCCTGTTGGCCTCGCGCCGCAGCACCTCGTTGACGGGGGTGGGCACGCCGTGCAGCCGGCCGATCAGGACGATCTCGCCGTTGAGGTAGTCGGCCTCGATCGAGCCGCTGCCCCTGGCCAGGCTCTGCCATGACGACCCGCCGCCGCGCTGGGCGCCCTCGACCGGGCGGATGTCGACCCGCCGGCCGCGCACTTCGGCCTCCTCCTCGCTCGTCGAGTACGCGATGCCCGCCGTGTCGAGCACGGTCATGGCCTCCACCCTGGCCCGCGTGACCACCTCGCTGATTCCGTCCACGCGGCCGAGCAGCGCCTCGACGGCGTTGCCCAGGTTGCCGATCAGCTTGCCGTGCTTCCAGCGCATCACGTCGGGGACGGCCCGCCCGACGAGTCCGCGCTTGCCGAGGTCGGTGGCGATCTGCTCGGTGAGTTCGTCCACACCCTGTGGATAGCGTCCGACGTGCAACATGCCGGAGTACGGGTGGCCGTTCGCGGTCACCACGCCGGGCTGCAGATGCTCGGCGGGCAGCCACACGCACATGCCGTGGACGTGCTCGAACCGCCGCAGGGCCATGCGCTCGTTGGCGACGCCGTTCTGGGCGCAGACCACGGGCAGGCCGGTCGGCCACGGGCTGAGTGCGGCGATGGTGTCCTGCGACTTGGTGGCCAGGATCAGCACGTCGCCGTCGCGGGTGGGCACGGGGCCGTCGGCGGTGGGGATGGCGAGGGTCTCGGTGGATTCCGGGGTGATCAGGCGCAGGCCGTCACGTTTGAGCGCGTCGTGGTGAGCGCCTCGCGCGATGAGCAGAACGTCGTGGCCGCCCTGGAACAGGCGGGCCCCGATGGTTCCCCCGACTGCTCCCGCCCCGATCACTATGTAGCGCATTGTCAGAGAATGTCACTATTCAGGCGGCCGGCGCCACCGGCTCACTTCGCCAGGGCCACCTGCGCCTGGGCCGTGACGGCGCTGCCGCGACCGCGCTCCCGCAGGATCGTTCTGAGCACGCGCCAGCCGTCGCGCAGCGCGTGCAGGTTGCTCTCGCCGTGGATGCGGGAGCGCTCGTGGCTGGGGACCTCGCGGATGACGAGGCCCGCCTGGGCGGCCCGGACGTTCATCAGGGTCTCGATCTCGAAGCCGTCGCAGTCGAGGTCGAGGGCGTCGAGGTGGCGGGTCCAGAAGGCGTTGTAGCCGTAGCAGAGGTCGGTGTAGCGGGTGCCGTAGAGGAGGTTCGTCAGCCCGGTGAGGACCTTGTTGCCGAGCGAGCGGATCGGACTGAGGTCGTCCGAGCCGCCACCAGGGGCGTACCTGGAGCCCTTGGCGAAGTCGGCGCCGTTGACGAGCGTGGCGACGAACGAGCGGATCTCCCGGCCGTTGGTGGACCCGTCGGCGTCGATCATGACGATGATGTCGCCGCGTGCGGCGTGGAAACCCTCGATGAGGGCGTTGCCCTTGCCGCGCCGTGTCTGCGTGACGACCCGGAGGTCGGGGCGCAGCCCGCGCGCCACGGCGACGGTGTCGTCGGTCGAGTTGCCGTCGACCAGGATCACCTCGTCGATCCAGTCGGGCAGCGTGGCGAACACGTGAGGGAGGTTCTCGGCCTCGTTAATCGCGGGAACGATGACACTGACGCTGGCGGCGAAAGGCTGCTTGTTCATGGCAGAAAAATCCCCCCTTTCACATGCAGCTCACTTGACGATTCCTTGCATGGGTCAGGGTTCTTATCAGTCGTCCCCTATTTGGGCCTCTCTGACCCGAGAGATAATCTCGTTCACGGTTTCTTCCGGGGTCTGCCGCGAGGTGTCGAGCCACAGGCCGATGCGCGGCGTCTCGTGCCGCAGCACCGCGTCCAGCTGGGCAATCGTCCATCCGCCCGCGTAGCCGCGCTTGGCGCGCGCCCGCTCGCGGCGCTCCACGGCCGCCGGGTCGGGAGCGAGGACGACGACCTGCAGGGGACGAGAACGGACCATTTTCGTAAATCGCTCCAAATCCCTACCAATAACGACGTCCTGAACAATCGCTGTAAATCCGGCTTCGTAATACATGTCCGCAGTTTTCGCTGCGATGCGGTAACGGAGGTGGAGTTGGCGCAGCGCCTCGTCCGTGCCCTCCGGCGCCATCTCGGCGCGGCCGCCGACCACCATGCGCCGGAACACGTCGCCCCGCACGTGGGCGGAGCGCGGCAGCCGCTCGGCCAGGGCCTGCGCCACGGTGGACTTGCCGGCGGCCGAGATGCCGGTGACCAGGACGACGCCGTTCACGCGCCGACGAGCTTGCGTACGCGGTCGGCGCCCACGGCCATCAACAGCGTGGGCAGCCTGGGGCCGGTCTCGCGGCCGACGAGCAGCTTGTAGAGCAGGGCGAAGAAGGCCCGCTGCGCCGCCTTCAGCTCCGGCGTCGCCTTGGCGTCGGCCGGCAGCCCGGCCTGGACCTTCGGCACGCCGTACACCAGCGCGGTGAGGCCCTCGATCGACCAGTCGTCGAGGCCGTCGGCCAGCAGCCGCAGCGACTCGCGCGCGCCGGGGTCGAGCGAGGCGAGCAAGTCGTGGTCGGGCGTCCCGCGCACGCGGGTGCGCTGGTCGGCGGGCAGGTGATCGTCGACCCAGCTCTGCGCCTTGTCCAGGCGCGGGCGGGCGTCGTCGAGCGAGCCGACCGCGTCGAGGTCGCTCAGGATGCGCATGGTCTGCCCGGCATGCCCGGTCGTGATGTCGAGGACGGAGGCCAGCGTGCGGTAGGGGATCGGGTGCGGCGTGGCGGGCAGCGGGCCCGCGGCGGTGCCGACCGCGCGCCTGTGCGCGGCCAGCTCGGCGGGCTGGGCCTGCCCGGCGGCGACCTTGCGGCACAGGGCGTCCCACTCGTCGTAGAGCCGCTGGATCTCCTGGTCGAAGGCGATCTTGAAGGACTGCGCGGGCTTGCGGCGGGCGTACAGCCAGCGCAGCACCGGCGCCTCCATGATCTCCAGGGCGTCGGCCGGGGTCGGCACGTCGCCCTTGGAGCTGCTCATCTTGG
Organism: Nonomuraea deserti; assembly: GCF_004348685.1. Taxonomy (GTDB): domain Bacteria; phylum Actinomycetota; class Actinomycetes; order Streptosporangiales; family Streptosporangiaceae; genus Nonomuraea; species Nonomuraea deserti. Next base: position 28,164 of record NZ_SMKO01000062.1, read on the forward strand.
CCATGCCGGTGATGCCGACGAACGCGTACATGGGGCCGATCGGCTGCCGGCCGCCGAACACGTCGCCCACGATCTGCCCGCCCACGATCCAGGCGGAGCCGGGAGAGTGGTGGTCGACCCCGGACGGCTCGAAGATCACGCCCTCGTAGGCCCAGCGCATCGGCCAGTCGACCTTCCACACCAGCTTGCCGTGGTCGTGCTCGGCCAGCCGGACCGTCTCGCCGAAGCCGCACTCGCAGGTGTAGGCCAGCTCGGTGGTCTCGTCGTCGTAGGCGGTGACCGTCGTCAGGTCACGCTCGCACAGGTCGCAGTAGGGCTTGTACGGGAAGTAGTCCTCGACCTGCTTCGAGCGGTAGCGCGACAGCACGGCGTCGATCGCCGCCCGCTCGCGCACCGCCCGCAGGATCTGCTCGCGGTAGGCCCCCGAGGTGTATTGCTCCGTCTGGCTGATGCCGCGACAGTCGACGCCCAGCTCCTCGAGGGCCTCGGTCATCGGCGCCTTGAAGTGCTCGGCCCAGTTGGCGTGCACGCTGCCGGGAGGGGCGGGCACCGAGGTCAGCGGCTTGCCGATGTGCTCGGCCCAGGACGGGTCGACGCCCGCGGGGACCCGGCGGAACCGGTCGTAGTCGTCCCACGACAGCAGGTGCACGCAGTCGAGACCGCGCCGGCGAATCTCGTCGGCGACCAGGTGGGGGGTCATGACCTCGCGCAGGTTGCCCAGGTGGATCGGGCCCGACGGGCTCAACCCCGATGCGCAGACGATCGGTTTGCCCGGAGCGCGTCTCTCCGCCTCGGAGATCACCTCGTCCGCGAACCTGGAGACCCAGTCGGTCTCGGCACTTTCCGCCATCGCGCCATTCTTGCGGGTCCGGCCGGTTCAAGCCAACGCGATACCCTACGGGTTCGTCGCGCTGAGCCCCGCCGCGATCTCGTTCCGCCCGGGCGGGCAGGCGGCGTGGATGGATCGAAGTCGGGGATGCCGCCGTCCTTGCCGGTTGACCATACTCCTTTGTACGAAGTATGGTCAACCGCCGGATCAGGACAGGGTGGCCGCGTGCGGATCCCAGTCGGCGGGCAGCGGGTCGGGGGCGGTCGTGGTGGAGGCGATGGGACGGAACTCCGAACGTTCGCCTGACTGCGCGATCGACGACATGAGCTCCAGCACGTGGTAGGCCAGCTCGCCCGACGCGCGGTGCGGCGTGCCCGCGCGCAGCGACCTGGCCAGGTCCAGCACGCCGATGCCGCGGCTCACCGTCGTGCCCGACACGGGCAGCTCGCGCCAGTCCGTGTCGTGCAGGCCGCGAGCCAGCAGCGGGCCGTCGAACGTGTTGGGGTCGGGGAGCGACAGCGCGCCCTCGGTGCCGATGACCTCGATCATCCTGCGGTTGACGGGCGAGTCGAAGCTGAACGTCGCCGTCGCCGTGGCGGCGCCCGGGAAGTCCAGCAGGGCGTTGACGTGGGTGGGGACATCGACGGGGAAGGCCGTGCCCGCCTTGGGCCCTGACCCGACGACGCGCTGCTCGCGGGCCTTGCGCGTGCCGGCCGCGACCCGCTCGACCGGGCCGAACAGGGACACGAGGGCGGTCAGGTAGTAGGGGCCGAGGTCGAAGAGCGGACCGCCGCCGGGCTGGTAGAAGAACTCGGGGTTGGGGTGCCACGACTCGGGGCCGAGGCTCTGCGTGGCCGCCGCGACGGCGACCGGGGTGCCGATGAGGCCGGAGCGCAGGGCGTGCAGGGCCGACTGAAGCCCGGCGCCCAGGAAGGTGTCGGGGGCGCAGCCGAGGCGCAGGCCCCGGTTGGCGGCCTCGGCCATGACCTTCGAGCCCTCGTCCATGTCCATGGCGAAGGGCTTCTCGCCGTACACGTGCTTGCCGGCGCGCAGGGCCTCCAGCGCGACGGCGGCGTGCGCGGACGGGACCGTGAGGTTGACCACGATCTCCACCTCGGGCAGCGCGAGTGCCGTGCCAGGGTCGCCGGAGACGGGCACGCCGTGCTCGCGGGCGACGGTCGCGGCCCGGTCGGCGTCGAGGTCCGCGACGGCGAGCACGCGCACGTCGGGGAAGGCGGTGAGGTTGCGGAGGTACTGGCCACTGATGACTCCGGCGCCGACCAGGGCGACGCCGACGGGGCCGTTGCTCAAAGGCTCTCCAAGGAGGTGAGGTAGGCGTGGCTGTCCGCCAGAGCGGCGAAGATGTCGGTGGCGCACTCGTCGAGCTCGACGACGCGCCAGGCGTCGGGGGCGGCGGCGAGGATCTCGGGCACGGGCATGAGACCCCTGCCGACCGCGGTGTGCGGCTCGCCCTTGACCACCGGGCCGTCCTTGACGTGCAGCGCGATCACGCGCTCCGCGAGGCGGCCGAGCAGACCGGGCACGTCGGCGCCGCCCACCGCCGCCCAGTAGGTGTCGATCTGGAGGAACACCTCGGGAGCCAGCCGGTCGGCCAGCACCTCGATGGCGTGCCGGCCGTCGATCCTCGGCTCAAGCTCCCACCAGTGGTTGTGGTAGCCGATCCGCATCCCGTGCCCCGCCGCCTGCTCGGCCAGGCCGTTCAGCAGGTCGGCCGCACGGGCGATGCCGTCGGCGGTGGCGAACTCCTCGTGCGCGATCCCGGCAGGGATGATCACCAGGTCGGTGCCGAGCGTGGCGACCGCGTCGAACACCTCGGCGGGCTCCTCGCGCAGCAGCGCGCCCGCGTGCGTGCTCGACACGCGGAGTCCCAGGTCGTCGGCGATCTGGCGGAAACCCTTGGGGTCGGAGGTCGGGTCGTACGGCTCGACCGCGGTGTAGCCGATCTCCGCGAGCCGCCGGAGCACGTCGTCGCGGTCCGCGGTCAGCGGCTCCCTGACGGTGTAGAGCTGGACACTGATGGGTCTCGTCATCCGCGTACCCCCATGAGGTGCTCGAGCGCGAGCTGGTTCAGCCGGGTGAAGTGGAAGCCCCGCTCGGCCGCGGCCTCGGGGTCGAAGTCGTCCTCGGCCAGGTCGGCCCACGTCTCGCCGGCCGCGAGGGTGGGCTGGGCGAGCTCGTCCACGCGGGAGGCGCGCAGGGCCTCCTGCACCTCGGGGTCGGCCCGGTAGGCGCGGGACTTCTCCTTGAGGATCAGGTAGGTCCGCATGTTCGCCGCCGCCGAGACCCACACGTCCTCGCGGTCCTCGGTGCGCAGCGGCTTGTAGTCGAAGTGGCGGGGACCGTCGTAGCCGCCGTTCTCCAGCAGGTCGACCAGGAAGAACGCGCTCTTGAGGTCGCCGTGGCCGAAGATCAGGTCCTGGTCGTACTTCGGCCCGTGCTGGCCGTTGAGGTCGATGTGGAAGAGCTTGCCGTGCCACAGCGCCTGGGCGATGCCGTGCACGAAGTTGAGCCCGGCCATCTGCTCGTGGCCGACCTCGGGGTTGAGGCCCACCATCTCGGGGTGCTCCAGCTCGTTGATCAGCGCCAGGGCGTGGCCGATCGTGGGCAGCAGGATGTCGCCGCGGGGCTCGTTGGGCTTGGGCTCCAGGGCGAAGCGCAGGTCGTAGCCGCGGTCGCGGACGTACGAGCAGAGCAGGTCCAGGCCCTCCTTGTAGCGCTCCATGGCAGCCTTGACGTCCTTGGCGGCGTCGGACTCCGCGCCCTCGCGGCCGCCCCAGCAGACGTAGGTTTTCGCGCCCAGCGAGGCGGCCAGGTCGATGTTGCGCATGACCTTGCGCAGGGCGTGGCGCCGCACGTCGCGGTCGTTGCTGGTGAACGCGCCGTCCTTGAAGACCGGGTGGGTGAACAGGTTGGTGGTGGCCATCGGCACCTTCATGCCGGTCTCGTCGAGGGCCTTCCTGAACGCCGCGATGGCCTTCTCCCGGTCGGGCTCGACCGCGAGGAGGTCGTCGTCGTGGAAGGTGACGCCGTACGCGCCGAGCTCGGCCAGGCGGTGCACGCTCTCGACCGGGTCGAGCGGCGGCCTGGAGGCGTCGCCGAACGGGTCGCGGGCCTGCCACCCGACGGTCCAGAGGCCGAAGGTGAAGCGGTCGTCGGGGGTGGGCGTGAATGCGGTCATGGTGCGTCCTTTTGGCCTTTAGTCCATAATCTGTACATAATCCTGAGGAGGTGGGCATGGTGGCGTCAAGAGGGGTCCGTCATGATTCCATGCGTGCCCGCAACCTGGCCGTCGTACTCGGGGCGATCCACCGGTCGGGGCCGCACACCCGCGCCGCGCTCGCCGAGCTGACCGGGCTCACCAAGACCACCGTGTCCAGCCTCGTCGCCGACCTGCTGGAGGCGGGGGTGGTGACAGAACGCGGCGCCGTCAGGGGCGGCGAGCGAGGCCGCCCGGGGGTCGCCGTGAGCCTGAGCGGCCACCGGGTGGCCACGCTGGGACTGGAGATCAACATCGACTATCTGGCGGCCTGCGTGGTCGACCTCACCCGCACCGTACGCCTGCGCCGCACCCGCCCCGCCGACAACCGCAACTCCGACCCCGCGCACATCCTTCAGGAACTGCGCGGACTGGCCAAGGAGACCATCGCCGAGGCCGAGGCGGCCGGGCTGCGGGTCATCGGCGCCGCGCTCGCCGTGCCCGGCACCGTCGAGGGCGAGACGCTGCGCAGCGCGCCGCATCTCGGCTGGCGGGACGTACGGGTGGCCGACCTGGTCGACCTGCCGTTCGCCATCGACAACGAGGCCAACCTGGCGGCGCTCGGCGAGTTGTGGTTCGGCGCGCGGGAGACGGACTTCCTCTACGTGTCGGGCGAGATCGGCGTCGGCGCCGGGCTCGTGGTGGCCGGCAGCCTGTTCAGGGGCACGTTCGGGCTGGCGGGCGAGCTGGGCCACGTCGTCGTCGTGCCCGACGGGCCCGCCTGCCGGTGCGGCGGCCGCGGCTGCCTGGAGGTCTATGCCGGGCAGGACACCCTGCTCGGGGAGCTGGACTCGGTCTCCGCGCTGGTGGCACGGCTGGAGTCGGGCGACCCGCGGGCGCTGGAGACGTGCGAGCGGGCCGGGCACGCCCTCGGCGTGGCGCTCACCTCGGCCGTGCACCTGCTCGACCCGGGCATGATCGTGCTCGGCGGCGTCTTCGCGCCGCTGTTCCCGTGGCTGGAAGGGCCCGTGGCCGACGGGCTGGGGGCCAGGCTGGCGCACATGCGCGACAACCCGCCCGCCCTCGTGGTCTCGGTAACCGGCCCGGACGCGGCCGTGCTGGGGGCGGCCGGGATGATCATCCAGCGCATCATCGCCGAGCCGGCCGAGGCCCTCGGCCTCTAGAAGTAGCCCTTCTCCCCGTCGAGCAGCTCGCGGATCGCGTCGAGGTGGCCGGCGTGCCTGGCGGTCTCCTCCACCATGTGGATCACCATCCAGCGCAGGCTCGCCTGCGCGGAGCGGAAGCCGGGGTGCCTGCCGACGTCGTCGAGGGAATGAGCGGCGATGATCTCGTTGGAGAGCCGGCACTGGCGTTCGTAGTCGTCGAGCAGCCGGGCCGTCGGCACGCCGTCGGCGAACATGTCGGCGTCCTCCTCCGCCTCCTCGTCGAACTGCGGGTTGCCGGCGGCGGAGCGGCCCATGAAGAGCACCTCGAACCAGCAGTGCTCGACCCAGCGCAGGTGGGAGAGCACGCCGGCCACCGTCATGAGGGGCGAGGCGGGCAGGACGGGGCGGTGCGCGTCCTCCTCCGACAACCCCTCGCACTTCCACTGGACGATCGCGCGCTGCATGTCGAGCCAGCCCACGAGCTGCGTGCACTCGTCGGCCACGAAGGGGGGCCGTTCCCGGGGAAGTGTCATGACGGCCGACGGTACTTCAACCGCGCCGACATCGCGCGATCTTTTCGGCCGGCCCGCCACGACGAGAGGGGTGACGCTCAGGCGCGGGCGCTGAGCGCGAAGATCTTCAGGTCGGGGGTCGGGGAGCTGGTGAACGAGACGGCCTCGCGGGCCGGGTCGACCGGTACGGACACCCGCCAGATGGTGACCTCGCGGCCGTCCGAGGTGCCGTTGACGTGGTAGCGGGTGTCGGCCGTGAGCGCGGCCTCCTCGCCGAAGTGCGGTGACGCGCTCGCCCAGTCGGTCACCCGCAGCGGCGCCGCCGACGTGCCGCCGTCGGCGTAGGTGATCGTGAGCTCGGTCCGCTGGTCGCCGTTCACCGCCGTGATCAGCAGGTCGAGCGCGCGGTAGCGGCCCTCGGTCAGGTAGGTGCGCTGGCCGCGCAGGCTCGTGAAGTTGACCGCGGTGCCCCCGGTCTCGGGGATCAGGAACGCGGTTCCCGCCACGGTGTGCGGGCCGGGCTCGGGCAGCTGCTCGGCGGGGAAGCTCCAGCCCTTGCCGTCCAGGTCGCCCTGGGACCTGGCGTCGGCGGTGGCCACGCCGTCCACGTCGTACTGCGGCTCGTGGAGGCAGGAGCCGCCGGACGGCTCGCACGGGGCGGGCAGGTTGGGGACGGGCTCCCGCGCGGCGGGGACGTGGTCGACCGGGAGGTCGCCGGCGGCCGTGCCCCACGACCCGCCGGGGGCCGTGCCCACGTCGACCACGACGTGCCCGCCCTTGTTGACCAGCGACTCCGGCAGCCAGGAACGGGTGTGGCGCTTGCCGTTCACCCGCACGTCCTGGACGTAGATCGCGTCAGGGGAGGCCTGCGGCGCGGACACCGTGATGGTCCTGCCGTTGCCGCGCCTGATCCACGCCTTCGGGAAGATCGGGCTGGACAACAACATCTCGGCGCGGCTGGGCGTCTGGGGGTACATGCCGAGCGCGGCGAAGACGTACCACGCGGACATGGTGCCGAGGTCGTCGTTGCCGGGCAGCCCGCCGGGGCCGGTCCTGTAGACCAGCGACGCCATCGCGCGCACCGTCTCCTGCGTCTTCCACGGCTGTCCGAGCGCGTTGTAGAGCCACGGCACGTGGATGCCGGGCTCGTTCGTCGGGTCGTAGCGGAAGCCGTCGCCGCCGGTCGCCCACGAGCCGTCGGGGCGGCGGAAGAACGTGTCGAGCCGCTCGGCCGCCCGCTCCCTGCCGCCCATGGCGGCGGCCAGCCCGGACACGTCGTGCTGGACCATCCACGTGTACGTCGCGCTCGTGCCCTGGGCGAACCCGGCGTCCGAGGTGGGCGAGAACGGCCACGACCAGCCGCCGTCCGCCTTGCGCGCCTGCTGGTAGCCGCCCTCGGGCCCGGCCGACGGGTTGAACGTGCTGCGCCACCAGCTCGCCCTCGGCATCAGCCGGTCGTGCTCGGCCTCGCGACCGAGCCGCCTGGCCCAGTCGGCGAGCGCGAAGTCGGCCGTGGCGTCCTCCAGCGTCTCCGCGGCGCCGCCCCAGCAGTGGCAGGTGTCCTGCGGCGCGTAGTGGAGCCGCAGGTACTCGGCCAGGTTGGGGCGCTGGCCCTCGCACTGTCCCGGGCAGCCCTTGTCGGACAGGCCCGACGGGTGCGGCACGGTCGCCTGCTTCACCAGCGAGTCGAAGGCGCCGCGCACGTCGAAGTTGCGCACGCCGAGCGAGTGGAACCCGGCCAGCGTCGGAGCCGACGGGTCGCCGGTCATCACGTGGGTGGGGCCGTTGACGTGCACCCAGCGGTCCCATACGCCGCCGTTCTGCCGCGCGAGGTTGTACAGCGACTGGGCGTAGTCGCCCGCCACCTGTGGCTCCAGCAGCGCCAGCAGCTGGGTGTGGGCGCGGTACTGGTCCCAGCCGGAGAAGTTGCCGTACTGCGCCCGCTGGCCGCGCGCCAGCCGGTGCACCTCGCGGTCGCTGCCGAGGTAGGTGCCCGAGACGTCGCTGGCGATGTTGGGCTGCAGGTAGGCGTGGTAGAGGGCGGTGTAGAACGTGGTGCGCAGGTCGTCGGAGCCGCCGGCCACCTCGATCGAGCGCAGCCGGTCGTTCCAGGCGCGGCGCGCCCTGGCGGCCACGTCGTCGACGTCGTCCCCGGGCCCGATCTCGCGGGCCAGGTTCTCCTTCGCCGCAGCCAGGCTCGTGTACGAGATGCCGACCTTCATCCGCACGTCGGTGCCGGACGCCGTGTCGAAGGAGACGTAGCCGCCCGATCCGCGTCCCGCGCGGTCGGCGCCCGTCGCGTACCCCTCGCCGCCGCCGGCCTTCGTGGTGCCCGGCCGCAGCTCGCCGTCGACCCACGTGCCGGTGCCGGAGAAGGCGCGGTCGAACGTCGCGGCGAAGTGCAGCCGGTAGTAGCTCCTGCGGTTGTTCTCGCCGCCGTTGGCGCGCCGGCCGCAGAAGGCGCCCGTCAGCACCGAGCCGGTGACGGCACGCCGGGCGGGGTCGATCGCGATCTCGGCGTCCTCGCTGCCGTTGAGCGAGTTGGACACCCGGAACAGCAGGTTGGCGGCCGAGCCCTGCGGAAAGGTGAACTCGCCGACGCCGGCGCGGGCCGTGACCGACAGGTCGGTCCTGACGCCGGAGTCGAGCGTGACGGTGTACCTGCCGGGGCGCGCGGTCTCGTTGTCGTGGCTGAAGTCGCTCGCGTAGACGGCGTCCTTCGTGTCTGCCGTGGGTGACGACGTGACCTCGCCGGCGTACGGCATGATCGGGACGTCTCCCGCCGCTCCTGGATGGCAGCCCGCGCCGTTGACGTGGGTCAGCGCGAAGCCGCGCACGCGCGGCGTGTCGTAGGAGTAGCCGTTGGAGCCGGCGGCGTTGGTCTGGTCGCCCGCCGTGTTGGTCGGGCTCCAGGAGATCATCCCGAACGGCGTGACGGCGCCGGGATAGGTGTTGCCGCCGTTGGCGGAGCCGATCAGCGGATCGACGTGGCTGACGGGATCGGTGACCTTCGCTGGGGAGCGGCCGGCGGAGGCCGGCGTGGCGGGCGCGAGCGTGGCGACGAGCGTGCCGATGAGCGTCACGGCGAGCCACGAGCGGGGGGAGAACACCTCGTGATCACACCGTCCCACATTAACCGGATCATTTACGGCGATGTAAGCCCGGGAGAACATCGCTCCCTGGGTGCCGGCTCACCTATCGGGCCATGGCCGCCCGCGCGCACCACTCCGCCGCGACGCTCGCGCAGGCCGCAGCCAGGCGGCCGCCTGCTCCACGTGAGCATGAGCCCTGCCGGGTCCGGTCAGCGGACCTCGACCTCGATGATCCGCGTGTAGTCGTTGGCGCCGTTGGAGGCGAGCGCGACGATGCGGACGGCGTCCGCGGTGACGGGTGAGAAGTCCGAGCGCACGTTGCCGGCGGTGTTGCCGCGCACCTGCGCGACCGTCCGCCACTCGCCGTCCACCTGGGCCTGGACGTCCCAGTCGCGCAGCCCGTGGCGCGACGCCGGGTAACGCTCGGTGTCGAGGGTGTAGAGGTCGACGCGGGAGACCTGCTCAGGCCCGCCCAGCGCGACCGCGACGGTGTCCGGCCAGGACCGGCCGGTGGCGTCGTTCCAGCCGTTGCCGCCGGCCCAGCCGTTGGAGGAGGTGTCGCCGTCGGCGACGCTGCACGGCGGGTAGTTGGCGTTGGTGTGCTGGGAGGAGGCGGTGACCGGGCGGTGCAGCGCCAGGTTGCCGCCGTTGTCGAGCTTGTCGAGGGGCACGACGTCGACCGGCACCTTCAGCGTCTTGGCGCGGGTGCGCAGCCGCAGCTCGTACGTGCCCTCGCTGGTCTCGGGCGGGACGGCGACCAGCAGTTTCGCGCCGAGCTCGTACCCGGGTGGCAGGTAGCTGGTCAGCATCGACCGGGAGGCGGTCAGCGGCGGGTCGACCTCGACGTCCATCGTGGCGTACGCGGGTTTCCCCGCGTCGCTGCGCATGCCGATCTCGATCTTGGCGGGGCAGGCGGGGTCCACGCCGAGCGCGGCGACGAGCCGGTCGGCGCCCGCGATGGGGGTGAGGTCGCCGGAGGGCTTCCCGGCGGTCGCGGCGAGGTTCCGGGCGGTCGCGGCGGGGTTCCAGGCGGTCTCGGTGAGCGCGGCGGCGGGGGTCACGGTGGCTCGTTCGGTGTGCGTGGCGGCGGGGTTCCAGGCGGCTCCCGTGGTGAGCGTGACGGCGGCGGTGGCGACGGTGAGCGCGGCGGCGAGGTGACGCATGATCGTTCCTTCCTAGAGCGCCTGCAGGCCGGGGGCGCCGTCGAGGGTGACGAGGCTCGCCCTGGTGGAGACCGGGGCGCCGGGGCGGTCCACGTACGGGACGACCTTGAAGTCGGCCCGCCACCGGTCGCGGGTGACCTCGCAGGAGACGTAGCCGCGCTGGTAGCTGGAGAAGCGCAGGTGCGGGTTGATCGGGTCGGCGCCGCCCGGAGGCAGGCCGGTGTCAGGGTTGCCGTTGCCGCCGCTGCTGACCGAGGTGCAGACGAACTCCACGCCGGCCGTGCGGGAGGCGGGGTCGTCGAAGTTCTGCTTGAGCTCGCCGGCCAGGTTGTAGTGGATGTCGCCGGTCAGCACCACCGGGTTGCCGACCTCGCGCTCGATCATGCCGTTGATCAGGCGGTCCTTGGCGGCCTTGTAGCCGTCCCACAGGTCCATGCTGAGCTTCTGGGCGGGGCCGGGGTCGAAGTCGAGCTGCATCATGGCGACCTGCTGGGCGAGCACGTTCCACCGGGCGCGGGAGGCGCCCATGCCGTCGAGTAACCACCGCTCCTGCTCGGCGCCGAGCATCTGCCTGGCCGGGTCGAGGCGGTCGGCGCAGTCGACCTGCTGCCCGTCGCCGCACACCTGGTCGTCGCGGTACTGCCGGGTGTCGAGCACGTTGAACTCGGCCAGGTCGCCGAAGGTGTACCTGCGGTAGACGCGGGCGTCCGGGCCCTGCACGGCGGGCACGCGGACGGGCAGGTTCTCCCAGAAGGCGCGGAAGGCGTTGGCGCGGATCACCAGGTAGTCCTGCTCGGTCACCTCGCCGCCGGGGCCGTGCGGGCCCGCCCAGTTGTCGAGCACCTCGTGGTCGTCCCAGGTGACGATCCACGGCGCCCGGTGGTGGGCGGCCTGCAGGTCGGGGTCGCTCTTGTAGAGGCCGTACTGGATGCGGAAGCGGTCGAGGGTGTCGCACTGCACGCGGTACTGCTCGGGCACCGGGACCCCGCGGTTGCCGCCGGTCGGCACGATGCCGTACTCGTAGATGTAGTCGCCCAGGTGGAAGACGACGTCGGGGTTCTCGTCGGCGAGGTGACGGTAGGCGGTGTAGTAGCCGTCCTGCCACAGCGCGCAGGAGGCGAAGGCGAGCCGCAGGGCCTCCGGGTCGCCGCCGGGCGCGGGCGCGGTCTTGGTCCGGCCCACCGGGCTGATCTCGCCGCCGGCGCGGAAGCGGTAGAAGTATTCGCGGCCGGGGCGCAGGCCCTTGGCGTCCACGTGGATCGAGTGGCCGTATTCGGGGGTGGCCCAGGTGGAGCCGCGGCGGGCGCGCCGGGTGAACGCCTCGTCCTCCGCGATCTCCCAGTCAACCCTGATCTTGTTGTACGGCAGCCCGCCGAGCGGCTCCAGCGGCTCGGGCGCCAGCCGCGTCCAGAGGATGACCCGGTCGGGCAGGGGGTCGCCCGAGGCGACGCCGAGCTTGAAGGGGTAGTCACCGCGGACGGTGGTCGTCTGCGCGGTGGAGGGGTCGGCCAGGTTCGTGGTGAAGGCCAGGGCGAACGCGGCGCCGCCGAGGCCGAGGAAGGATCGACGTGAGGGACAATCCATGCCGCTTCCTGAGCTGGGGGGTGAAAGCCCTCACTTTGTAACAAGCAACCGCACTTCTTAACAAGACTCAAGTGAGAAATAACGCGCGATCGCGTTACATCTCCGCCACCTGGACGTTGCCGTGCCGGTCACGCAGCCGTTGGAGCAGGTCGGCGGGGGCGGCCGAGTCGACGACGATCGCGTCGAAGTCGTCCAGAGGCGCGACCCGGTGCAGCGCCACCCGGGCGAGCTTGGAGCCGTCGACCGCCAGGATGCGGCGGGTGCCCGCGCGCAACATCGCCCGCTTCACCAGGACGATCTCCTGCTCCTGGTGGAAGGCGTACTGGTCGGAGACAGCGGAGGTGGAGACCACGACCACGTCGGTGCTCACCGCCTCGACCGCGTCGACGCAGCCCAGGCCGAGGAAGGAGTCGTGGGTGGCGCGGTACTCCCCGCCCAGCGCGATGAGCCGGATGTCGGGGCTGCCGGCCAGCAGCCTGATCGCCTCGAGGAAGTTCGTCACCACGGTCAGCGGCGCCAGGTCGCCGAGATGGCGGGCCACGGCCAGCGCCGTCGTCGAGTCGTCGAGCATGACGGACCCGCCGGGCTCGATCATCCCCGCCACCACCCGGGCGATCGCGTCCTTCTCGGCGGTGTGGGCCTGGAGCCGGTAGGCGATGTTGCTCTCCCACACGTTGCTGGCCTGGGCGGTGACCCCGCCCCTGACCTTGCGCACCATGCCCTGGCGCTCCAGCTCGTCGAGGTCGCGGTGCACGGTCATCACGCTGACGCCGAAGCTCTCGGCGAGCTCCGTCACCGAGGCCGAGCCCTGGCGCACGATGTGCTCGGCCATGCCCCGCCACCGGGCGGACTTGCTTGAGGTGTGCTGACGCGAATCCACCGGGAGCCCTCTCACCCTCTTCGACGACTGCGAATCCTAACCTTGACACCCAACTTGGGCGACTCGTACCCTCCCCACATCTATCACTTTTAACAAATATGGCTGTTAAGTTAACAGTCAGGTCATGGAGGTGGGCGGGACATGACCGGCCTTCTGCACGACGCCAGGGTGAGCCGCGGGCAGTTCCTGCGCATGATGGGCGGCCTGGCGGTGGCCGCCACGGCCACCGCGTGCTCCACCAGGCCGGAGACCACGGCGACGACCGGCGGCGGCGCCACGACCGAGCTGAAGTTCATCGGCGTGGCCGACCAGAAGGCGCCGATGGACGAACTGGTCGGCGCCTACCAGAAGGCCAAGCCCGCGGTGCGCATCACCGCCTCCTACGCTCCCACCGACCAGGTGCAGACCTCCCTGCGCACGCAACTCGGCGCCGGCAACGCCCCCGACCTGCACGTCGTCTACCCCGGCAACGGCAGCGCGATGTCGATGGCCCAGATCGCCGAGGCCGGGCTGCTGGCCGACCTGTCCGCCCAGCCGTGGGCGGCGACCGTCCCCGCCGGCTTCAGGCCCGCCTTCCAGCTCGACGGCAAGACCTACATCTACTCCGCCGGCTCATCGGTCATCGGCGCCGTCTACAACAAGAAGGTCTTCGACAAGGCGGGCATCGACGCCCCGCCGACCACGTGGAACGAGTTCCTCGCCGCCTGCGACAAGCTGAAGAAGGCCGGCGTGGTGCCGATCGCGCTGGGCGCGCAGACGCCGTGGGTCACCCAGCTCATCACGTACGCGCTGGTGCCCTCGACCGTCTACGCCAAGGACCCGACGTTCGACGACAAGCAGCTCGCCGGGCAGGCGACCTTCGCCGGCTCCGGCTGGCAGGACGCCATGGAGATGTACCTGGAGCTGCAGAAACGCGGCTACTTCAACGACAACCCGAACGGCACCACCTTCGAGCAGCAGACTTCCATGGTGGCCGGCGGCAAGGCCGGCATGGCCGTCCAGGTCTCCGCCGTCCTGCCCGACTTCCGCAAGGCGGCCGCCTCGCCCGACGACCTGTCGATGTTCCCCGTGCCGGGCGCCGACGACGCCGGCTCCGTGTGGATCCCCGCCGGCGTCGTCGTCGGCCTCGGAGCCGCCGCCAAGGGCAGGAACGTCGAGGAGGCCAAGGCGTTCATCGACTTCCTCGGCAAGCAGGAGAACATCAACGCCTGGGCCAAGGCGATCTCCGCCATCCCGCTCACGCAGGACGACTCCTCGACCATCGACCCGGCCGTCGAGTCGTTCCTGCCGTTCACCAAGGACCGCGCGGTGCCGTTCATGGACCAGCGCTGGCCCAACGCCGAGGTGCAGCCGGTGCACTTCGCCGTCGTGCAGGAGCTGCTGGCCGGCGAGTCCACCATCGACGAGGCGCTGAAGAAGATGGACGAGGCGTACCGGAAGTGACCGTCAGCTCCTCCCGCCGCCGCTTCACCGCGTCCGCCCCGTCCTGGCTGTTCGCCGCGCCCGCGCTCGCGGTCTACGCGCTGGTCGTGCTCTACCCGGCGGTCAGCGGCGTGGTGTACGCGTTCACGGACTGGAGCGGCATCGGCCAGGACATGTCCTTCGTCGGCCTGGCCAACTTCGGCACGCTGCTCGGCGACGACCAGGCCATGGGCTCGATCGGCAACACGCTGCTGCTGACCGTGGCCACCGTGGCCGTGCAGAACGGCGTCGGGCTGCTGCTGGCGCTCGGCGTGCACGCCAAGCTCAAGAGCCGTGCCCTGCTCCGCGTGATCTTCTTCGCGCCGGTCGTGGTCAGCCCGGTCATGGTGGCGTTCCTGTGGAAGTACATCTACAACCCCGACCCGTCCGCCGGCCTCAACGGGCTGCTCGGCCTGCACGTCGACTGGCTGGGTGACCCGTCGGTCGCGCTGTGGTCGATCGCCGGCATGGTGGTGTGGCAGTACGCCGGATATTCCATGGTCATCTTCCTTGCCGGGCTGGAGGGCGTGCCGAGGGAGCTGCACGAAGCCGCCATGATCGACGGCGCGGGCACCCTCCAGCGTTTCCGCTACGTCACCTGGCCGCTGCTGGCCCCCGCCGTGACGATCAACCTGATGTTGTCCACGATCGGCGGGCTCAAGCTCTTCGACCAGGTCTTCGCCGCCACCAACGGCGGTCCGGGCTACGCCACCGAGACCCTGTCGACCGTGCTGTACAAGCAGGCGTTCGTGTTCGGCAAGTTCGGCTACAGCACCGCGGTCGCCCTGGTGCTCGCGCTGTTCGTGGCCGCCGTCTCGCTCGTCCAGGTCTACTACCTGCGTCGCCGGGAGGTGACCGCGTGAGGAAGACGTTCCTGCTGGAAATCGTCATGATCGCCGTCGCGGTGGCGTTCCTGTTCCCCGTCTACACCCTGGTCTCGCTGTCGCTGAAGGACCCCGGGCAGATCTCGCGGTCGCCGCTGGCGTTGCCCGACCCGCCGACGCTCGACAACTACGGCTCCGCGTGGACGGCGGCCGCCCTCGGCCCGTCTCTCGTCAACAGCACCGTCGTCACCGTGGCCAGCCTGGTCGCGCTCATCGCGCTCGGCTCGTTCGCCGCCTATTTCCTGGCCCGGGTGCGGACCCGCCTCGGCTACGGCCTCTACGTGCTCTTCCTGCTCGGCATCGTGCTGCCCTTCCAGCTCGGCATGATCCCGCTCTATGAGCTGGTGAACACCCTCGGGCTGATCGGCACGCACGCCGGGATGATCCTTTTCTACACCGGCATCCAGCTGCCGTTCACCGTCTTCCTCTACACCGGCTTCATCCGGGCCCTGCCCCGTGAGTACGCCGCCGCCGCCCAGATCGACGGCGCCTCCCACCTGACGGCGTTCACCCGCGTCGTCTTCCCCCTGCTGCGGCCCATCACCGGCACCGTGCTGATCCTCAACGCCGTCTTCATCTGGAACGACTTCTTCACGCCGCTCGTCTACCTCGGCGGCTCCGGCTTCGAGACCGTCCCGGTCAGCGTCTTCGCCTTCGTCGGCCAGTACGTCTCCCAGCACGGCCTCGTCTTCGCCGGGCTCGTGCTCGGCGCGGTGCCGATCGTGGTGGTCTTCCTGGCGCTGCAGCGGTACGTCATCAAGGGCTTCGCCAGCGGGCTCAAGGGATGAACGGCCTCTTCGGCGACCCGCCCCCCAGGGAGTACTCCCCGGCGGCCATCTGGTGGTGGAGCGGCGAGCCGCTGCGCCGCGACCGGCTCCGCGGGCAGATGGAACGCCTGGTGGCCGGGGGGGTGCACAACCTCGTCATCCTCAACCTCGCCCCGTCGGGACCCGCCTTCGGCGCCGACGCCGACGACCCGCCGTTCCTGTCGGAGGCGTGGTGGGAGCTGTTCGACCAGGTGTGCGCCGACGCGTACGAGCTGGGGGCGTACCTGTGGTTCTACGACCAGCTGGGCTTCTCCGGCGCCGACCTGCAGGCCCGGCTCGTCCAGGAGCACCCGTCGTTCGCCGGGCAGTGGCTGAACCCCGACGGGTCGGTCACGCTGCGCGGCTTCGACTACCTGTCGCCCGAGGCGTGCGCGGTGCTGCTCGACCGGGTACACGGCGAGTTCGAGCGGCGCGTAGGCCACTGGTTCGGCCGGGTGATCGCCGGGTCGTTCCAGGACGAGCTGCCAACTCTGCCCACCTGGTCCGCCCGCTTCGCCGAGGAGTACCGCGCCAGGCGGGGCGCCGAGTTCTCGACGGCCGACCCGGACTGGCGGGCGTACCAGCGGACCCGCGCCGAGCTGGCCGAGGAGGCGTTTTTCCGGCCGCTGAGCGAGTGGCACGCGCGGCACGGGCTGCTCAACGGCTGTGACCAGCAGGACCCGGCCCGCGCCGGGCACCCGGTGGCCGGGGTGGAGCTGTACGCCGACTACGCCCGCACCCACCGCTGGTTCGGCGCGCCCGGCTCCGACCACCACGGCGACGCCCGCCTGCACGCCTCGCTCGCCCACCTCTACGGCCGGCCGCGCACCTGGATCGAGGCGTTCCACTCCAGCGGCTGGGGCGGCACGCTGGAGGAGACCTTCGACTGGCTGCTGCCCTGGCTGCGGGCCGGGGCCACGCTGTACAACCCGCACGCGGTCTACTACACGACCAGGCGCGGCTGGTGGGAATGGGCGCCGCCGTCCACGGACTGGCGGCAGCCGTACTGGCGGCACCACCGGGTCTTCGCCGACGCCGTCACCCGGCTGTGCGCCGCCCTGTCGCAGGGCCGCCACGCCTGCGACGTCGCCGTCCTCCTTCCCACGGCCACCGCACAGGCCGCCGGCTCGGACGAGGCGGGGTCGGCGGCACGCGCCGCGGCCGAGCGGGCGCAGGAGACGTACCGGGAGATCGTCGGCGACATGGCCTGGTTCGCCACCAGGCCGGGCGTGCTGGACCGGCTGGGGCTCGACGCCGACGTCATCGACGAGGACTCCGTACGGCGGGCGACGGTCGAGGACGGGCGCCTCGCCGTGTCCGGCGAGGCGTACCGGGCCGTGGTGCTGCCCGCCGTCGCCGTGCTCGACGAGGACGTCGCCGCCCGGCTCGCCGAGTTCGCCGCGGACGGCGGGTCGGTCGTCACCGTCGGCACGGATCCGCTGCGCGGGGCGGCCCGTTTCGTCCCGTCCGCGGATCGCCTGGGCGACGCGCTGGCGGAGCTGCCACGCCGGGTGGAGGCCCCGGTGCCCGCGCTGGTGCGCGAGGCCGGCGACACCACGCTGGTGTTCCTGACGGCGACCTTCCCGATGGCCAGCAGGATCGGCGTCGGACGGCCCGAGCGGCGCGGCGTCGAGCTCGGCTGGCTGGACGCCGACATCGACTTCGACCCCGCCAGGTACGCCCGCGAGATGCGCGTCACCGTCAGGGGCGTGTCGGGAACGCCGCGGCTCGCCCGCCCCTTCGCCGGCGGCGACCCCGTCGCCCTGCCGTACACGCGCGTCGGCGACGACGGGGACACGGTGGAGGTGGTCGTGCCGTTCGACGACGGGCCCGCCGCGCTGCTGGTGTTCGACGGGACGCACGCCGAGCCGGCGCCGCCGCGGCCCGCGTACCCGGTGGAGGTGGACCTCGGGGACGAGTGGGACGTCGAGCTCGTCCCCACCATGGACGACACCTGGTCGGACTTCGGTCTCACCACCGCGTCCGCCACCGCGACCGCCACCGCGTCCGCCACCGCGTCCGCCACCGCGTCAGCCACCACGACCGCGACCGCCACCACGACCGCGACCGCCACCGCGACCGCGACCGCCACCGCCACCGCGACCGCGACCGCCACCGGGACCGCGGCCGTCGCCGACGTCGGCAGCGGCACCGGTGCTTGCGTCGAACGCTGGTCGTTGCGCAGGCGCAGCGGGGAGCCCGCGCACATGACGTTCGGCCCGCGCGGCGAGCAGCGCGTCGGCGACGGCCCGTGGACCCCCTCGGTGTGGTCGACGTCGCGGGGGCTGCACAAGGACCCCGTCCACCGGGAGACCCTGGGCCCCAAGGGACACGTGCCGGTGGAGTTCCTCGCGTTCGGCCGGGTCGCGGCCGGAGCCGCGGCCCGCTTCCGCAGCGTGCTCACCGTGCCGCCGGGCGCTCCCGCCTGGCTCGCGATCGGCGCGGGCGCCGCCAAGACCCTCTGGCTCGACGGCGAGGAGCGCCCGCTCGACGACGCCGGTTACGCCGCCGTCACGCTCTCGCCCGTCGCGCCTGGCGACCACCTGCTGGAGCTGGCGCTCGTACCGGACGAGGAGCACGACCTGCGGGCCTACGCCTGCCTGGTGTACGACCCCGGCGACGCCGCCCGCCCCGAGTGGATCGCCGGCACACCCCTGGAGACCACCGTGCACGTCCAGGAGGGAGGCGGATCGCTGCTTCAGGTCGCCTCGACCGCCTTCTGCCGGGTGCTGGTGAACGGCGTGGAGGCGGGCCGCCAGGGCGGCTTCGACCCGTACGCGGAGGCCGACATCCCGCGCGTACGCCGCTACGACGTGGCCCGCCTGCTGCGCCCCGGCGACAACACGATCAGGATCGAGTCGGACGGCTGGGTGCTGGCCGACGGCCTGGCCGTCTCCGGCCCCGGCTGGACGCCACGCCCCCGGGTACGCCGCCGCCAGCACGGCGACCCCGCCGCCCTCTGGCTGCG
>NZ_SMKO01000466.1 GCF_004348685.1 Nonomuraea deserti
CCTCCTCCGGCCCCGCCTCCCGCGCACACCCCTGACCCGCACCACCGAACACCTTCGACCACACGCCCCAGGCCCTGGCACCCGTCGCCCGCGTGTGCACCGCGTCAGCGAGCCGCACACCTTGCCGAACCCGCTTCGTACCCCGTCGATCCGCACCGACAGAGCATCCTGGCTCTTCACAAGCCCTCGAGTCGCACCGACCGAACGCCCCTGGCGTGCATCCACCGAAGACCTCTGACTTGTGCCCACCGGTCGAGTCCGCGGCGTTCGGGGTGGCCCGGTGCCGGCACGCGTTCTCCTGGAGCCAGACCGAAGACATCCAGAGCCGGAGCGCCGACCGCCCGCCCCGAACGGGTCCAGCCCCGACCCGAGTCCGGCAC
>NZ_SMKO01000467.1 GCF_004348685.1 Nonomuraea deserti
GTCTTGAACCGGACGGTGAGCGGATCGACGACCTGCACCTCCGCGATTTCCTTGGTGTAGACGGAAAATCCGCCGGGTGAATCCTTGATATTGGGAACCCGCTGAATGGAGAACGCCACGTCTTCGGCAGTGAAAGGAGACCCGTCGTGGAATTTCACGCCGGGACGCAGCTTGAATTCCCAGGTCAGCTCGTCGATGGCGGCCCACGACAGCGCCAGTCCAGGCAGCATGCGCAGCTTGTCGTTGCGCTCGATCAGGCGACCGAAAACATGATCCGCGATATTCTGATTGGGAGAATAGAGATGGTAATGCGGATCGATCGATGTCACGTCGGCAGAAACACCCACGCTCATGTTCTGCGCCGATGCAACGCCGGCACC
>NZ_SMKO01000468.1 GCF_004348685.1 Nonomuraea deserti
AGCGGCCGCCCCATGGACGGACAGGCAAGGCCGCAGCAACCTCCGCCCACTGGTTTCCAGCTGCCGTGACCGGTGCCCGGTCCGACCGGATCAACCGTTGCGCCGCATCGTGCGGCCCTGCGCGGAAAGTGTTCCGCGCCGGTCCCGGGCGACGCGCCTGCCCAATCGCACGACGTAGACGATCGGGCTTCGCCCGGGACCGGCGCGGAACCACGGACGTGGCGATGTGCCCTCCGGAGGCACAGAGCCACGCCATGGCGGGTGATGGCCGACTGACGTCCATAACGGCCTCCCGCGGCTTTAGGTTCTCATGGTCGCTTCTTGGAAAA
>NZ_SMKO01000469.1 GCF_004348685.1 Nonomuraea deserti
ACACACCCGTCAGCGACCAGTCCACGAACGCAGCCAGCGCCGCCTCACACTCGGCCATCCGCGCCGCGAACACCGGCGAACACTCCAGCAACTCCACCCCCATCCCCAGCCACTGCGACCCCTGACCAGGGAACACGAACACCGACTTACCCGCGCCACCAGCGACCCCCTGCACCACACCCGAAGCGGCACCGCCGGCCAGCTCACGCAACCCCGCCACCAGCTCATCCCGATCGGCACCGACCACCACCGCACGGTGATCGAACACCGACCGCGACACCACCAGCGAATGCGCCACATCCACCGGCCGCAC
>NZ_SMKO01000470.1 GCF_004348685.1 Nonomuraea deserti
AAACGATCAGAGGCTCGATTCCGTTTCCGGATCCCGAGCCTCTGGCCTGGTAGCGGGGGCAGGATTTGAACCTGCGACCTCTGGGTTATGAGCCCAGCGAGCTACCGAACTGCTCCACCCCGCGTCGGTGTGTTGCTTAGAACTATACAGCCTTCAGAGCAGTGCCCGTGACGGTCAAACTCTGAAACGATCAGAGGCTCGATTCCGTTTCCGGATCCCGAGCCTCTGGCCTGGTAGCGGGGGCAGGATTTGAACCTGCGACCTCTGGGTTATGAGCCCAGCGAGCTACCGAACTGCTCCACCCCGCGTCG
>NZ_SMKO01000063.1 GCF_004348685.1 Nonomuraea deserti
GGGGAGGCGGTGGAGATCGCCACCGGCGCCCCCGCCCCGGCGGGGGCGGAGGCGGTGCTGCCCTACGAACACACGATCGCGGCACCGCCTCCCGGACGTCCGGACGCCCGCGCGGTCCCGGGCGCGCACCCGGGAACTCCCGGGCGTCCGGATGCGGATCCGGTGTGGGTGGGCGGCGCGGTCGAGGCCGGGCGGCACATCCGGCGGCGGGGCGAGGACATCGCCGAGGGCGCGGTCGTGCTCGGGGCGGGCGCCATGGTCACCCCCGCCGTGCTCGGGCTGGCCGCCTCGCTCGGCCACGACACCCTGCGGGTACGGCCCCAGATCCGGGTGACGGTCCTGGTCACCGGCGACGAGGTGGTGCACGAGGGGCTCCCCGCGCCAGGCCGGGTCCGCGACGCCATCGGGCCGTTCCTGCCCGGGCTCGTGGAGTGGGCGGGCGGCCGCGTCGTCGGCGAGACCCGCCTCCCCGACGGCCCCGGCGCCCTCCGGGCCGCCCTCGCCGCGCCGCCCTTCACGACGGGGGCGGGTGGTGACGTGGCCGTCGTGTGCGGGGCGTCGTCGAAGGGGCCGGCCGACCACCTTCGGGGTGTGCTGGCCGAGCTCGGGGCGGAGCTCCTCGTCGACGGCGTGGCCGTGCGTCCGGGGCACCCGCAGATGCTGGCCCGCCTGCCGGGCGGCGGGCTCGTCGTGGGGTTGCCGGGCAACCCGTTCGCGGCCCTCGCCGCGGCGCTCACCCTGCTGGTGCCGATCATCCGCGAGGCGGCGGGCACGTCGGCGGGCACATCGGCAAGCACTTCGGCCGGCAGGGAGACGAGCGCGCTCGCCGGCCCGGTCAGGGTGCACCCGAGGGACACGCGGCTGGTGCCGGTCAGGAGGTCCGGCCGCGGGGCCGTGCCCGTGGGACATGACCGGCCCGGTTCGTTGTGGGGCGCCGCGCTCGCGGATGCGCTGGCCGTGGTGCCTTCTGGGTGGTCCGGTGAGCAGGTCGAGCTGATCGAGTTGCCCCCTGGGGGCTAGACAGGCCGTTCAGGAGGGAGTAACCATTGCGTTCATACGGTATGCAGTATGCGGAAGACAGCGCGCTCCGTCCCCCGGGAAAGGGTTGAAGGATGTCGGAAACGATCTCTGGCGGTCATCTCGTAGCCAAGGCACTCAAGGCCGAGGGCGTAGAAGTGATCTACACGCTCTGCGGCGGCCACATCATCGATATCTATGACGGCTGCGTCGATGAGGGCATCGAGGTCATAGACGTACGCCACGAACAGGTAGCCGCGCACGCCGCGGACGGATACGCGCGCATCACCGGCAAGCCCGGCTGCGCGGTGGTCACCGCGGGACCGGGCACGACCGACGCGGTCACCGGCGTGGCCAACGCCTACCGCGCCGAGAGCCCCATGTTGCTCATCGGCGGCCAGGGGGCTCTGAGCCAGCACAAGATGGGCTCGCTCCAGGACCTGCCGCACGTGGACATGATGGCCCCCATCACCAAGTTCGCGGCCACGGTGCCCAGCACGGAACGGGTGGCCGACATCGTGTCCATGGCCTTCCGCGAGTGCTACCACGGCGCTCCCGGCCCGTCGTTCCTGGAGATCCCGCGCGACGTGCTCGACGCGAAGGTCCCGATCGAGAGGGCGCGGATCCCGGAGACGGGACGCTACCGGGCCTCCACCCGCCAGGCCGGCGACCCCGAGGCGATCGAGCGGCTCGCCGACCTGCTGGCGCACGCCGAAAAGCCGGCCATCCTGCTCGGGAGCCAGGTCTGGACGTGCCGGGCGACCGACGCGGCGATCGACTTCGTCAGGACGCTCAACGTGCCCGCGTACATGAACGGCTCGGGCCGCGGCACGCTCGCGCCGGGCGACCCGCACCATTTCCAGCTCAGCCGCAGGTACGCTTTCACCGAGGCCGACCTGATCATCATCGTCGGCACCCCGTTCGACTTCAGAATGGGTTACGGCAAGCGCCTGTCGCCGACTGCGACCGTCGTCCAGATCGACCTCGACTACCGCACCGTCGGCAAGAACCGGGACATCGACCTGGGCATCGTCGGCGACGCCGGCCTCATCCTCTCCGCCGCTGCCCAGGCGGCGAGCGGCCGCATCGGGGACGCCGCCGCCAAGCGCAAGGCGTGGATCGAGGAGCTGCGCACGGTCGAGACCCAGGCGTACGAGAAGCGCCTGCCCCGCCAGCACTCCGACGCCCAGCCCATCGACCCCTACCGCCTCGTCCACGAGATCAACGAGTTCCTCACCGAGGACACCATCTACATCGGCGACGGCGGCGACATCGTCACCTTCTCCGGCCAGGTCGTGCAGCCGAAGTCGCCCGGCCACTGGATGGACCCGGGACCGCTCGGCACGCTCGGCGTCGGCACCGCCTTCGCGATGGCGGCCAAGCAGGCGCGGCGGGACAAGGAGGTGCTGTGCCTGTTCGGCGACGGCGCCTTCAGCCTGACCGGCTGGGACTTCGAGACGATGGTCCGCTTCGACCTGCCGTTCATCGGGATCGTCGGCAACAACTCCTCGATGAACCAGATCAGGTACGGACAGGCCGCCAAGTACGGCGAGGACCGCGCACGCGTCGGCAACACCCTCGGCGACATCCGCTACGGCGAGTTCGCCAAACTCCTCGGCGGCCACGGTGAGGAGGTCCGGGACCCGGCCGACATCCGTCCCGCGCTGGAGCGGGCCAGGGAGTCGGGCAAGCCCTCACTGATCAACGTATGGGTCGATCCGGAGGTCTACGCCCCCGGAACGATGAACCAGACCATGTACAAGTAGGGGAAACAGCGACATGAAGGCTCTCGAAGGTGTCCGCGTCCTCGACATGACCCATGTCCAGTCGGGCCCGTCCGCCACCCAGATGCTCGCCTGGCTGGGCGCGGACGTGGTCAAGCTGGAAGCTCCCAAAGGCGACATCACCCGACAGCAGCTCCGTGACGTGCCAGACGTCGACAGCCTCTACTTCACGATGCTCAACTGCAACAAGCGCAGCATCACCCTCAACATGAAGAGCGAGCGCGGCAAGGAGCTCTTCACCGAGCTGGTGAAGAGCGCGGACGTGCTGGTGGAGAACTTCGGGCCGGGCGCGGTCGACCGCATGGGCTTCACCTGGGAACGCCTCCAGGAGCTCAACCCCCGCCTCATCTACGCCTCGATCAAGGGCTTCGGCCCCGGCCGGTACGCCAAGTTCAAGGCGTACGAGGTGATCGCGCAGGCGATGGGCGGCTCGATGAGCACCACCGGCTTCGAGGAGGGGCCGCCGCTGGCCACCGGCGCGCAGATCGGCGACTCGGGCACCGGCATCCACGCGGTCGCCGGCATCCTGGCGGCCCTCTACCAGCGCCAGCAGACGCAGCGCGGCCAGCGCGTACAGGTGGCCATGCAGCACGCCGTGCTGAACCTGTGCCGGGTCAAGCTGCGCGACCAGCAGCGGCTGGCGCACGGCCCGCTGCGCGAGTATCCCAACAAGACGTTCGGCGACGAGGTGCCCCGCTCGGGCAACGCCAGCGGCGGCGGCCAGCCGGGCTGGGCGGTGCGCTGCGCTCCCGGAGGCCCCAACGACTACATCTACGTGATCGTGCAGCCGGTCGGCTGGGAGCCGATCGCGAACATCATCGGCCGTCCCGAGCTGGCGGACGACCCCGAGTGGGCGACGCCGGAGGCGCGGCTGACCAAGCTGGACAAGATGTTCCAGCTCATCGAGGAGTGGACGATCCGCCACGACAAGTGGACGGTGCTCGACCGGCTCAACGGCGCCAACGTCCCCTGCGGGCCGATCCTGTCGACCAAGGAGCTGGTGGAGGACGAGAGCCTGCGCGAGGAGGGCATCGTCGTCAAGGTCGACCACCCGGAGCGCGGTGAGTTCGTGACGGTCGGGAGCCCGCTGCAGCTGTCGGACTCGCCGGTGGACGTGGTCACCCCGCCCTTGCTCGGCGAGCACAACCAGGACATCTACGGCGAGCTCGGCGTCAGCGCGGACGAGCTTGCCGAACTCAAGACGAACGGAGTCATCTAAGTGGAGCGGCGAGTAGGGCCCGACAGCGGTAGCCCGCGTAACCAGGGAGGGCCCGTGGCGAGCGCGACCATAAGCGTGGTCAGGGAAGTCATCGACAAGGCGCTCGCCGAAGGGCGCACCGCCCTGACGGCACCCGAAGGGCGCAGGCTGTGCGAGGAGTACGGCATCGCGACCCCGGGCGAGGGGCTGGCCACGTCGGCAGCGGAGGCGGCGGAGATCGCCGGGAAGATCGGGCTCCCGGTCGTCCTCAAGATCGTCTCGCCCGACATCCTGCACAAGACGGACGCCGGCGGCGTGCTGGTCGGCCTGAAGAGCGCCGACGAGGTGCGCGAGGGCTACGACACGATCCTGGCCAACGCCCGCGCCTACAACCCCGACGCGAAAATCGACGGCATCCAGGTGCAGCAGCTGGTCGGCGGCGGCCACGAGGTCATCGTCGGCGCTGTCACCGACCCCACGTTCGGCAAGGTCGTCGCCTTCGGACTTGGCGGTGTCCTGGTCGAAGTTTTGCAGGACGTTACCTTTAGGCTTGCCCCGCTTTCGGGTGAAGATGCCTTTGGGATGCTGGACGACATCAGGGCGGCGGAAGTCCTCCGTGGTGCCCGCGGCGCCGAACCCGCCAACCGGGAGGCGCTCGCGGGCCTGATCGAACGGGTCGGTCGGCTGGTCTCCGACTTCCCCGAGATCATCGAGGTCGACCTCAACCCCGTCTTCGCCGACGCGAACGGCGCGGTCGCCGCCGACGTGCGCATCCTCATCGGGGAGAAGCCCGCCGAGGTCACCCGGCTGCCGCGCGAGGAGATCCTCCGGCAGATGACGCGGATCTTCAAGCCGCGCTCGGTCGCGGTGATCGGCGCCTCCGCGGAGACCGGCAAGATCGGCAACTCCGTCATGAGCAACCTCATCAACGGCGGCTACCAGGGGCAGATCCTGCCGATCAACCCCAAGGCCGACGAGATCATGGGGCTGCCCGCGTACAAGAGCATCTCCGACGTTCCCGGCGACGTGGACGTTGCCGTGTTCGCCATCCCCGCCAAGTTCGTCGCGGCGGCGCTGGAGGAAACCGGGAAGAAGGGCGTGGCGGGCGCCGTCATGATCCCTTCGGGGTTCGCCGAGACGGGCAACGTCGAGGGCCAGCAGGAGATCGTCGAGATCGCGCGCAGGCACGGCGTGCGCATGCTGGGCCCCAACATCTACGGCTACTACTACACGCCGGAGAACCTCTGCGCGACGTTCTGCACGCCGTACGACGTCAAGGGCAGCGTGGCGCTGACCTCGCAGAGCGGCGGCATCGGCATGGCCATCCTGGGCTTCAGCCGCACCACCAAGATGGGCGTCTCCGCCATCGTCGGCGTCGGCAACAAGGCCGACGTGGACGAGGACGACCTGCTCACCTTCTTCGAGCAGGACGACAACACCAAGGCCGTGGCCATGCACCTGGAGGACCTCAAGGACGGGCGCGGCTTCGTCGACGCCGCCCGCCGCGTGGTCAAGGAGAAGCCGGTCATCGTGCTCAAGGCGGGACGCACCGCGATGGGGGCGCGGGCGGCCGGCTCGCACACCGGGGCCCTGGCCGGCGACGACAAGGTCTACGACGACATCCTCCGGCAGGCCGGGGTGGTGCGCGCGCCGGGCCTCAACGACATGCTGGAGTACGCCCGCGCGCTGCCGATCCTGCCCGCGCCCAAGGGCGAGAACGTCGTCATCATCACCGGGGCGGGCGGCTCGGGCGTGCTGCTCTCCGACGCCATCGTCGACGCCGGGCTGACGCTCATGGACATCCCGCCCGACCTGGACGAGGCCTTCCGCGCCTACATCCCGCCCTTCGGGGCGGCGGGCAATCCCATCGACATCACCGGCGGCGAACCACCATCGACGTACGAGAACACGGTCCGCCTCGGCCTGGCCGACGAGCGCATCCACGCGCTCGTCCTGGGCTACTGGCACACGATCGTGACGCCGCCGATGGTCTTCGCCGAGCTCATCGCCCGCGTCGTGGCGGAGGAGCGGCAGAAGGGCAACGTCAAGCCGGTCGTGGCGTCGCTCGCCGGGGACACCGAAGTTGAGGAGGCCAGCGAGTACCTGTTCGAGCATGGCGTGGTCGCGTACCCGTACACGACAGAGAAGCCCGTGGCGGTCCTCGGTGCGAAGTACCGCTGGGCCAGGGCTGCCGGGCTGCTGCGCTAGAGCCGATTGATCGCACAGCAGTCAGGCGAGGGGGCCATTCGGGGCAGCAGCGCAGAAAGGCAACAACCCCCAGGAGGTCCGTAGGTGGACACATCGAACACACCACCGGCGGCGGAAACCGCGCCACCGGTACAGGACGAACGAGTATGGAAAGCGGGCCGGCTCGAGCCGATGCCCATCAGGAAACTCCCCGACGCGCCTCCCTCGGTGCACATTCTCGGGCCGACGGTCTTCCTCGTCGCCCTGGGCGTGGGCATGGGCGAGTCGTACATGTGGCCCCGGCTGGTGCTGCTGTTCGGGCCCGAGATCAGGTGGCTGTTCCTGATCGGCGTCACCCTGCAGGCCGTGGTGATGCTGGAGATGGCGCGTTACGCCATGGCCACGGGGGAGAGCATCTTCTCCGGCGCGGCCAGGGTGTTCAAGCCGCTGATGTGGTTCTTCTTCATCGTGGCCATGGCCGTCTACATCTGGCCCGGACACCTGTCGGCGGGAGCGGCGGCGTTCGAGGAGATCACCGGAATACCCTGGGTGGTGACCGCGGTCGCCGGGTTGCTCCTCGTGGGCGTGATCTTCAGCCTGGCCAAGGTGATCTACAACGTGCTGGAGAACGTGCTGTCGCTGCTCATCGGCGCGCTCGTGCTCGGCACGGCCGTGGTCGCCGCCATGGTCGGCACCTGGAGCGACGTGGTCACCACGATCACCGGCATGTTCTCCTTCGGCTACCTGCCGCCGGAGGCCATGAGCGCGGCCTGGTTCCCGGTGATCGTCGGGGCGTGCGCGTTCGCCGGCCCGTCGGGCATGCAGCAGATGTGGTACACGCTGCACCTGCGTGACTCCGGCGCCGGCATGGGCGCGCACATGCCGAAGGTCCGCGGGCTGCGGCACGCGGGCGAGCAGGAGGAGATGCCCGCGCGCGGGTTCATGTTCGACACCGACGACCCGGCGGAGATGGCCAAGTGGAAAGGCTGGCGGCGCTGGGTCACCTTCGACGCCCTCCTGCTGTTCTGGGGCATCACCATGCTGGTCACGATCTCCTTCACGGTGATCGCCCAGTCGGCGGTGCGGCAGAACCCGGGCGTGCGCGACGTGATCGCAGGCGATGACCGGGAGGTGGCGCTCACCGCGATGGCGGACGCGGTCTCCTCCGCGGGCAGCTCGGTACTCGGGGTGGTTTTCCTCGGGTTCATCGCGCTCATCGGCCTGAACGCGACGCTGGGGCTGTTCGACTCCTTCTCCAGAGGCCAGGCCGACATGACGTACAACTTCGTGCCCGGCGCGAAGAAGGTCCGCATGTCGCACCTGTACGCCATCTTCCTCTGGGGCGTGATCATCTTCGGCATCCTGATCCTGCTGTTCGGCCCGGCCGACGGACCCAGCGGGATCCTGGACACGCTGGCGTTCCTGTCGACGTTCGCGATGGGCGCGTACTGCGTGACGCTGCTCCTGGTGAACAACCGCATGTTGCCCAAACCGATCAGGCCCAAGTGGTGGACCAACCTGATCATCGGCTGCGGCGCGGTGTTCTACCTGGGGATGCTGTTCTACAGCCTCTTCGCCTTCGGCGTGGTCGTGAACTGATGATCGGACGGCACAGCCTCGAACTCGCCCTGCCAGGGGCGTCGATCGGAGCCGTCGCCGGTGCCATGGCCGGTGGGCTGACCCTGCTCGCGGGGCAGCCCACCGGGATGGCCGCGCTGTCGGCCCTCGCGCTCGCGGTGCCGCTCGGCCTCTTCGGCGGGCTGTACGGCGTGCTCCTGGGCCACGGCGTGTTCCGGCCCGGGACCTTCGGGCCCGTCGGACTGTTCTGGATGGCGGCCTTCCCCGTGTCCAGGCTCATGCAGGAGAGCGTGGCCGGGGTCGGCATGGCCGACGGCGTGCTGCCGTTCCTGGCGTATCAGGCGATGGTGGCACTCGGCTTCGCGATCGGCTTCGTCTGGTTGCACGAGCGGCTCATGCCGCACTGGCTCATGCGCCGGGCCGGCGCGAACCCTGAGGCCAAGGCGCTGCTCGGCCAGTACATCCAGCACGCCCAGGCCCTGCAGACGGCCAGGAAGGGGTCGCGTCGATGAACCTGCCCGTCTGGGTCTGGCTGGCCACGATCGGCGGATTCTGCATCGTGCTCGCGTTCGACTTCTACCTCGTCGCCCGCAACCCGCACGAACCCTCCTTCAGGGAATGTGTGGCCTGGGTGTCGTTCTACGTGGGCTTGGCCGTGGCCTTCGGCGCCGGCCTGCTCCTGTTGTCGGGCCCCGCGCATGGCGGGGAGTTCTTCGCCGGGTGGATCACCGAGTATTCGCTCAGCGTGGACAACCTCTTCGTCTTCCTGCTGATCATGAGCCGATTCCAGGTGCCGCGTCAGTATCGCCAGAAGGTGCTGCTCATCGGCATCATCCTGGCGCTGATGATGCGCGGCGCCTTCATCGCGGCCGGCGCCGAGGCGGTCTCCAGGTTCGACTGGCTCTTCTACGTCTTCGGCGCGTTCCTCGTCTACACCGCGTGGAAACTGATCGGCCACGAGGACGACGACGCGGAATTCTCCGAGAACCTCGCTCTGCGCACGGTGCGCCGGGTGCTCCCGACCACGGACACCTACCACGGCGCCCGGCTCACCGTGCATCTGGGCCGCAGGATGGTCACCCCGATGCTGATCGTGATGGTCGCCATCGGGACGACCGACCTGCTGTTCGCCCTCGACTCGATCCCGGCCATCTTCGGGCTCACCAAGGAGCCCTATCTGGTGTTCACCGCCAACGCCTTCGCCCTGATGGGGCTGCGGCAGCTCTTCTTCCTCATCGGCGGGCTGCTCGACCGGCTCGTCTACCTGAGCAAGGGGCTGTCGGTGGTGCTGGCCTTCATCGGGGTGAAGCTGATCCTCGAGGCCCTGCACCACGACGGCGTGTCGTGGGCGCCGGAGATCCCGATCATGGTTTCTCTCGGCGTCATCCTCGGCACCCTGGCGGTCACCACGGTGCTGAGCTTGATGAAGTCGTCCCGCGACGCCAGGGCGAAGGAGGTGGAACCGGAGCCTGCCGACCGCTGACGCGCCTCGGACCTGAGGCCGAGGCCGCGCGCGGGGGCGGCGACGCCCCTGCCGCGGCTCAGCGGCATGCTCACATCGACGTGCTCAAGGGGTCTGCTCAGGGACGGGGACTCTTGTGTACGTCGTGCTGCCGTTTCACAGTTGGCGCAGGGCTCCTCCGTCGATGGCCCACTCGGCGCCGGTGACCTGGCCGGTGCGGGGGGACAGCAGGTAGGCGATGACGCCGGCCACCTCCTCCGGGGTGCCGATGCGCCCGGTGGGCAGACGTCGCTCGACACGGATGAAGTGGTCGACGGCGTCTGCCGGCGGCAGATCGAAACGTTGGGCCAGCTGCTCGGCGAAGCCGCCAGGAGCGTCGAAGAGCGCGGTGCGCGTAGGGCCCGGAGAAACGATGTTGGACCGCACCCCAGCCGGCCCTAGGGCCGCGGCCAGGGATTTCGACACCGACAGCAGTGCCGCCTTGGACGCGGCGTAGTCGGCGATGGACGCATCGGGCATGCGGGCCGCCTCGCTGGCGACGTGGACGATGCTGCCGCCCTCGGGGTTCTGCGTCAGGAGCGGCAGCGCAGCTCGCGTGAGCCGGACAGCTGAATGCAGGTTGAGCTCGAAGGTGGCGTGCCACTGGTCATCGTCGATGTCGGCGAACGAGTCGCGGGAGATCAGGGCGGCCGCGTTGTTGACCAGTCCGTCGAGCTTGCCGTGGCGGTCCATGATCTGTGTGACGACCTGCGTCGCGACTGCCGGATCGGTGAGGTCGGCGCGGATGAACTGGGTGCCGGGCGGCAGTGCGGGCGGAGAGGAGGTGCCGCGGGCGAGCGCCACGACCTGAGCTCCTTCCCCGGCGAGCAGATGGGCGGTCGCCAGGCCGATGCCGCTGGTCGCACCGGTTACGAGAATGACCTTGCCGGAGAGATACAGGTCCATGGTGTGCTCCTTGGAAGCCGAGCCGAGCCGAGCCGAGCCGAGCCGGAGAGGATGGGATGGGTGCCTTATGGGCGTGGTCAGACGAACGCCCCGGCGCGGGCTGCGGCCAAAGTGCGCAGAGCCGCCCGCTCGGCGACGGTCGCATCGATGACCTCCCGGGTGACCAGCAGGCGATAGTAGATGGGCGCGGAGATGGCCCGGATGACTTCCTCGCCGTCGGTGCCCGGCGGCAGCTCGCCGCGCGCGATCGCCAGGTCGACGCACTCTGCCCACTCGTCGATGCGACGGACATAGAACGCCCGAAGAGCGTCGGCCGCACCTCCGTCGCAGGTGGCAGCTGTGATCATGGCTTCGAGTGTCGGGCCCAGACGCTTGTCGGTGATGCCGTGGAGAACGTTGGCAGCATGAGCGCGTAGGTCTCCTTCGATGGTTCCCGTGTTGGCGTGCGGAGCCGACTGCTCGGCGAGTTCCTTCATCAGATCAATCACGAGACCTGCGGTTGTTCCCCAGCGACGGTACAAGGTGGTTTTGCCCACGCCTGCTCGTGACGCCACGTGATCCATGACCAAGCCATGGAAGCCGTGTTCCATCAGCTCGTCCTGGGTTGCCTCGAGCACGGCGGCACGCACTCTGGCTGTGCGACCGCCAGGACGCACCGTCCCTGCCGAGCGGGAATCCTGATTCATGGAGGCTCCTCGACATGTCAGCGTGACGCCGATGCTATCGGCACAAATGACCCGTTAAGAACGTGGCCCGCTGGTCTTGCCGCATCGGGCCCTGAACACCGTCTCGCCCCACCGAACGCGCAGTCCGGTGGAGCGACTCCATAGGCTCAGGGGATGATGCGGCGTTCGCGCATGCCGGACAGGATGTTGAGGAACATCTCCTCGGTGTCGACGAAGTCGTGGAAGCCGAAGCGCCGGGCCTTGGTGCCGTCGGCGAACATGTCGTAGTCCCAGGAGAACACGAAGTCGCCGAATCCCCATGACGACAGCTCTTCGTAGGTGTGCTGCTCCAGGCCGTACTTGCGCGTCATCTCCTCCCAGAGCGGAGCCTTGTCAGCCATGACGGTCGCCAGTGACATGGGAAGCGGGCTGGCGACTTCCAGATCGAAGAATGTGGCGATCTTCGGCCACATGTCGTCCCAGCGGAACAGATCGCCGTTGTTGATGTTGAAGGCCTGGTTCGCGCATCGGGGATCGGTCGCTGCCCAGACGGTTGCCTTGGCGAGCAGCCCGGCGTCGGTCATCTCGAGGAGGCTGTGGTAGGCCCCCGGCTTGCCTGGGAAGCGCATGGGCACGCCGAGCTCCTTGGCGATGGAGCCGTAGACGGCGATCACCATGGCCAGATTCATGGGATTGCCGAGGGCGAAGCCGCACACGACGGACGGGCGGATCGCCGACCATGTCCAGGACTTGCCCTGCTGCCGCTGCTCCAGAAACTCCTGCTGGTCGACGTTGAACTCCGGCGGCATGTGGTGTGGGTCCGATTCGCGGGCCGGCGTCTTGAACGGTCCGAGGTGAGCGCCGTACACCTTGTAGCCCTGCATCAGGCTGATGTGAGCGAGGTCCTGTGCGAAGGGCTCGACGGCGTCGACGACATTGACGAGCATCGCGAGATTCGGCGGGACGAGTTCGGCCCAGGTCGGCCGTTCCTGGTAGGCGGTGTAGAAGATGTGGGTGATCTCGTTCAGGCCGGAGAGCTTCTTGGCGCAGTCCTCCGGGTCGAGCAGGTCGACGGAGATGTTTCGGATGCGGCCGCTGTCCGGTGCGGAACGGCGGGATAGGCCGACCACCTCCCAGTCGTCGAAGGTGGAGAGGTGATCGACCAGGTTACGGCCGATCACGCCCTGGGCGCCGACGACGAGGGCGACCTTGCGCTGGGTGCTCATGCGGGTGTTCTCCTGTTCGAATGGTGATGGCTGGTTACGGCAGAAGGTGCCTGCGCGTCACTTCGCCGATCTGGGTGTAGAGCGTGTCGGTGCGCTCGAAAGCGCGACCGGCCAGGTAGAAGGCGTGGATCATTCCGTCGTAGCGGGTGAGCGTGACCGTCGTTCCGGCCATGGCCAGGCGTTCGGCGTACAGTTCGCCTTCGTCGCGCAGCGGGTCGTACTCGGCGGTTATCACGAGTGCTGGTGGCAGTCCGTCGAGCCGGGCCCGCAGCGGCGAGGCGTAGGGGTCCGCCGGGTCGTGAGGCCCCAGGTACTGGGCCCAGTTCCACCGCATGGTGCGGCTTTCCAGCCCGTAGCCTTGCGCGTACGTCTGGTGGGAGGCGGTCGTGCAGGCTGCGTCGGTGGCCGGATAGATGAGGATCTGGAGGCTGATGGCGGGTCCGCCTGCGTCGCGGACGCGCAGACATGTCGCAGTGGCCAGGTTGCCGCCGGCGCTGTCGCCGGAGACACCGATGCAGTTCGAGTCGATCTGCAGGTCGGTGGCGTTTTCGGCGATCCATGACACGGCCGCGTGGCAGTCGTCGAGTGCCGCGGGAAAGCGGTTCTCCGGAGCCTTGCGGTAGCCGACAGTGATGACGGCGCAGCCTGTGGCCTTCGCCAGTCTGCGCGAAGGCCGGTCGTATATCTCTGGGTCGCCGCTTACCCAGCCGCCCCCGTGGAAATGGACGAGGCACGGGTACGGGGGCTTGCCGTGCGGATAGTGGACCCGGGCCGGCAACGCCGAAGCCGGCCCGGGGATGGTCACGTCTCGGACGTGGGCCACGGGCTCCGGCTCGCCTTGCAACTCCAGGTACTTCAGGATGCCGATGCGGGCGCCGGCGACTGTCATGCGGCCGGTGGACCTGTTCCTGGTTGTGCTGTCCAGGAGAACGGCAGTTTGCGGATCTAGAGGCATGGTCTCTCTGCGGGCTCAGCGCGTTGCATGAAGGACGAGGCGATTGCGGTGCAGCAGAACGCCGCCGATCGTGGTGGCGAGTCCGGAAAGGCCCATCATCGTCATCATCGGTACGGGCGATCCGCCCAGACTGCCTACGGCGGCCAGAGTAGGCAGCGGCAACAGGCCGCCGCCGACCAGGGCACTGATCGCGATCACGGTCGCAACGCCGACGTAGCGCACCTCGACCGGGAACAAGTGCGACATCATGGTCGGCACCACCCCACCGAAGATTCCGTATGAGATGGCGCCGACGGTCATGGCCAGCCACAGCGCGTATCGGTCCCCTGTGCCGATCAGCAGGTAAGACGGTATGGCCCACGCCATCGTCAGCACGCCTGAGATGATCACGATGCGCTCGCGGCCCCATGCGTCGCCGTATCTGCCGCTGACCGCCACGAGAACGACCAGGGCCAAGCCGGTCAGTACCAGTCCGAGTTGCACGTCCGCGGCGGACAACTCCGGTTGATACTTTCCGACGTATGCCAGCAGGCTGGTGAGGAACGCATAGCCGAAGGTGACCGGTCCGATCCACATCAGCACGCAGATCAGCAAGGGCCGCCGTGCCCGGCGCAGCAGCGTGCTGAACTGTCCGGAGGCGGCGCGGCGTTGCGCGGCCGCTTTGCTCGACGCCTCGACGAATTCCGGCGTCTCGGAAAGCCGGGTGCGCAGGAGAAGGCCGATGACGACCAGGACTCCGCTGAGCAGGAACGGCACTCGCCAGCCCCAGGCCTGCCAGGTGGCCTGTCCGACCACCAGGTTGACGATCAGCATCGACGCGCCGGCCGAGAGGATGCCGATCATGTTTCCGATCTGCGGGAAGGCGCCGTAGAGCGTGGCGAGCCTTGGAGGCGCGTGCTCAACGGCGACGACGACCGCGCCGGGATACTCGCCGCCCACGGCCAGTCCTTGGAGCATCCGCAGCGCTACCAGGATGACGGGGGCAGCCACGCCGATCGCGGCATAGGTCGGGAGAAGCCCGATGCCGACCGTCGCCACTCCCATGATGGCCAGCGACGCCAGCAGCGCGGGTCTGCGGCCGAGCCTGTCGCCCATGCGGCCGAACACCGTCGCGCCCAGCGGCCGGATGAGGAAGGCCACAGCGTGTCCCGAGAACGCTGCCAGGGTGCCGAGCCACGGCTCGAAGCTGGGGAAGAACAGCGGGCCGAACACACTGGCCGCGATGAAGGAGTACAGGATGAAGTCGTAGAGTTCTATCGCGTTCCCGATCATGGCCGCGAAGCCGACCTGGCGGGGCGTCAGGGCATTGCGTCGCCGTACGTGGGTGGTCGCGTCTTGGTCAGTGATTGCCATGGGATCGTGCCTTTGCCGTGGTGCTGTCGTCAGCTGAGCGGGAGCGGGGGGTTTGCGCTGCGGACTTGTTCGACTGT
The DNA here is from genome assembly GCF_004348685.1 of Nonomuraea deserti. Lineage (GTDB taxonomy): Bacteria > Actinomycetota > Actinomycetes > Streptosporangiales > Streptosporangiaceae > Nonomuraea > Nonomuraea deserti. Next base: position 14,448 of record NZ_SMKO01000063.1, read on the forward strand.
GATGAAGGCCAGATCGTCGCCGCCGATGTTCTCCAGGTCGTGCAGCAGGTATTCGCCGGAGCCGAAGACGTACTCCCGGGTTTCGCCGCGGCGGTAGGAGACTTCGCGCGTGGTGCCGTCGTGGGTGTGCTGGCGGCTGCGTCCGTCGGTCAGTGCCGTCCAGAAGTAGTCGAGTACGTGCCGGTGCGCCGGCAGTCGCTCGCCGGGGGCAAGCTTGACCTGCCAGACGCGCACCCGCTCGGACTCATGAAGCAGCAGCCCACCGACATGGCCGTTGTGAGCATTGGCCTGAAACTCGTCTCGGAGGCTCACCGGCCAGTCGCTGAAGTCCGTCCCTACGACGGCACCTGCGAGCGGAAGTTCATCCAGAAACTTCACAGTGGGTCTCCTTCCGTGGAGCGTGGGCTGCTGAAAGTCTCGTAGGAGCCACGCCTATAAGTCGAACTCATATACTTCATAGATCCGATAAAATTCGTTCATGGTGAGCCTGCGTCAGATCGAATATCTGGTCACCGTTGTGGACGAGGGCACCTTCACGCGCGCAGCCGCGCTGCTGCACGTCACCCAGCCCGCGCTGTCCCATCAGATACAGGCACTTGAGCGGTCCGTCGGCGCCACGCTGCTGGAACGAGCATCACGTGGCGCGCATCTCACCCCAGCCGGACGCGCTTTCCTGCCACACGCCCGGGCAGTCCTCTCGGACGCGGCCAACGCTCTCTCCGCAGCCAGGCAATCGGTCGGGCTGGCCGGCGGAGAGCTCAGACTCGCGACCACCTATTCGATCAGTCTCGGCCTGCTGCCTGCTGCTTTGCGTCTGTGGAGTCGGCGCCACCCGGACGTCGACATTCGCCTCTACGAGCACCGGCATTCGGATGAGCTGATGAAGGCCATGGCGGGAGGGCAGGCAGACCTGGCCATCGGGCCTCGTCCATCGGACTGGACGGGGCCGATACACACGCTCGGCATCGAAGGTTTCGTCATCGCAGTCTCACGTGACGACCCCCTCGCCGTCCGTCACGCCACAGAGGTGGATCTTGGGGAGCTCCGTGAGCGCCGCTGGGTGCACTACGCGCCCGACAACGGCCTCGCCGATGTCCTGAACTTGGCGTGCGCGAGAGCCGCGTTCCAACCCAACATCGCCGTACGGACCGAACAAACCGCGTCCGCGCCCATCCTCGCGGCCGCCGGCCTCGGGCCGGCCCTGGTTCCCGCCAACATCGTGCCGGACGGGTATGAGGGCTACGCCCTCCGGCCGTCACCGGGTGTGCACCGGGAACTCACCGCCTATGCGCGCACCGTCCCCGATGCGCTCGTCAGCGCCTTCCTCGTCATACTGAAGGAAAGTACGCGGGAGCGTCTGTCCCGCCCCGCATCTTGACCTGCCCTTCGACGGTTGGCCGCGGTGGTTGCCGTTCGTCCCGCCGTTGCGGGACGGGGACTCGTCAACCGGTCAGCCTTGGTCATCAGCGTCCTTGGAGGGGCGCAGCACCGCGGCCACTGCCTGTGCCATGGCACGGTAGCCGGCATCGTTGGGGTGCAGCTTGTCGCCGCTGTCGTAGGCGGGATTGAGCAGATCCGGGTCGGACGGCGAGGCCATCGTCCGGTCAAGGTCGACCACCGGCGTCGTACTCGCCGGACGTGCGGATCCACTGGTTGAGCTTGTTGCTGGTGATCGCCGCGTGATCTCCCCAGTGATCCGAGCCCTTGAAGGGCAGCAGCGTCGCACCGATCACCTTGATGCCCTTGGCGTGTGCCTTCTTGATGAGACGCTGGTGCCCCGCAATCAGCTCGCGTGCCGGAATGACAGGGTTCGGCTTGTAGGTAGGCGTGTCCGATTCGCTGAAGCCGATGTCGTTGATGCCCTCCAGAATGACGACCGTGTCGACTCCGGGCTGATCGAGCACGTCACGATCGAATCGAGCCGACGACTTCTCTCCGTACCAGGAGGAGTCGTTCAGGACCAGGTTTCCGCCGATGCCTGCGTTGAGTACGGGCCGCGGCTTGCCCGAGGCATCGAGGACCTCGGCCAGTTCGTCCGAGAAGCGGTTGTTGGCGTCGTTGGTGGAGCCGTAACCATCGGTGATCGAATCGCCGAATGTCACGACGGAGCCGCGTCCCTGCTCACCGCCGGTCACATCAAGTCCGGAGAGGTAGTACCACGAATGCGTGCTCTGCGTGAACGCGGACCCGGACGGATCGGTGCGGTGGTCACCAGCGGCGCGGTAACTGGTGGCATATGCCTGGGAGTGGAAACTGGCGGGACCGGTGGTTTCTGCGAAGTACAACGTGACGGTCAACGACTCCATGGCACTGACGTCGAAAGGCAGCGGATCGCTGGCTGCCTGGCCGCGCGCTGGGATGGTCAGCGACTTCGATCGCCCGAACCTGAGATGCCGTACGGAGCCGGCCTTGAAGGACGCGCCTTCTTCTGCTCGGGCGACGGTGGCACCGGTAACGCGCAACGGTGAGGTGCCGTAGAGATTCGACAGTCGGATACGAACGCTCCTGCCGCCGGCGGTCGTCCTGACGACCTGCCGAACGCTCTGGTTGGAGAAGCCTTCCTCGGACCAGTTCGGCTCGAAGCCGATGCTCGGTCGTTGCGGTGAGGCGATCCAGCCGGCGGCCCAAGCTGAGGTGGTGGCCGATGCGGGGGTCAGTGCGCTTGCGCATCCTGCGCCGGTCGACAGCACCGCTGTCGCCGCCACCGGGACCAGCAGTCTGGTACGAAGAATTCGCTTCAACGAGGTCATGATCATCCCATCACTCGGCTAACGGATCATTTGTCCCGTTAAGGTGAGACCGACTTTAGCAGTCTTAATGGGACGGTAGGACCGTTAGCTGGGTGATGTGGGCCACAGGCGAGGACGCTCGACACGGGCAAGCGGGTCCCGGCCACGGGAAACGTGCTCCGTCATCACCGTCGGCCGCTGCCGGGTCTGTGGTCACGGGGACGGCGCACAGGTTTGATCTGGCCACATGTGTGGCGTCGCCGATGGTGGCGGCCTTCGCGTGATCCCCCATCGGCGAGGTCAAGGTCGGCGGTGGGTTCCCCGGCAGTCGCCCTCCGGTCGGACGAGCCGGAGCGGGTGGAGATGGTGCTGGGTGGCGAGGGCGCGCGACCGAGCGCCCTGTCCGGCCGCGTCTCCCTCGTCCCCCTGGTGCGGCGCCGGCGCCGGCGCCGGCTATGTCCGGCGGGAGACTGGTTTCGGAACAGCCGAGACCCGTGGGTTCCATACGGCCGGACGCGCGGTCACTTCGCCGATCTGGGTGGAGCTCAACCGCCCTGGCGACTCACCGCTGTTCACGCGACGCACTCAGCATCGGGGGCTCTTGCGTACGTCCTGCTCTGCGGTCCACTGGCGCAGGTAGCGCTCCGCGTCGTCGGCGGAGTAGTGCTTCCTGAGCGCCGTGCTGAGGCCGAGGCCGATCATCCGGCCGTCGGCGGAATGGCCCGCGGGATCACCAAGGAGAAAGCGGATCAGCGCCTTCACGGTCATGCACCTCCCATCTCTGCTACGCATCCTCTGCCCGAGGTGTTACGCAGCATGTCGTCTTCTGTGAACGTCAGATCACCCCGCGGGCCATCCCCGCAGGTCACCCCGCGGCGGGTCCGGGCAGGTCGTTATGGACGCTCCGCGCGGGTCACCGCGCGCGGGTCACCCCGCGCGGCTTTTCGCGCGCGGGTCGCCCGCGTGGGTCACGCGCGGTCAGCTCGCGGACGGCGTCCGCGGCCGGCGCCGGCGCACCGGCTTGGGCGCGGGCTCCGCGGGCTCGTTCTCCCGCTGCTCCATGTAGGAGGCGCGGGTGTGCTCCGTGTGGTCGCGCATGATCTTCGCAGCGCGTTGCTCGTCGCCCGCCTCGATGGCGTCGATCAGCGAGGTGTGCTCGTCCCACGAGGCCATGCCACGCTGGCGGGCCACCGGCGTGTGATACCACCGCACGCGCCTGGCCACCTGGGCGGCCAGCTCCGCGAGGACCTTGTTGCCCGACAGGTCGGTCACCAGGGCGTGCAATTCGGAGTTGGTGGCGACGGCCGCGTCGACGTCGTCGGACTGCACCGCGGCGATACCGCGGGCGCACAACGCGCGCAGCCGTTTCACGCCGTCCTCGCCGGCGTGCCCGGCGGCCAGCCGGGCCGACTCGGTCTCGAGCAGCGTGCGGACGGCCAGCAGCTGGTCGGCCTCCTCAAGCGTCGGGACGTGCACGAACGCCCCCTGACCCGGGTGCAGATCGACCCAGCCCTCGCCGCTGAGCTGCTGCAGCGCCTCGCGGACCGGCTGCCGGGAGACCCCGAGCAGCTCGGCCAGCTCGCTCTCGACGAGGTGCTGACCGGGCTTGAGCTGGCCGGAGACGATGAGCTCTTGGATAGCCTCTATGACGCTCTCCCGGAGCGTGGCGGGACGGGGAATCTTCGCGGCCGCCGTCTGACCGGCCTGATCCGACAGCAACATGGGCACGTCTCCAGGGCTGAGCTAAAAGTTTTTAGTCGACTGCCTACAGCATACCGTCCAGGGATTCTCCATGGTCGTGAGTCTCATCACAGCGGGATCGTCGCGGGCAGGCCGGGAATCCGCAGGCGGGGCACGGCCAGCGCGGGCAGCGCGGCCAGGGCGGCGGCGGTCAGCAGCGCGGCGCCCGGAGCGGTCAGGGCGGCCATGGCGAACGCCACGGCGCCGACGCCCGCCAGGGCCTTGGCGCTGTAGATGACGGCGTGGATCTCGCCGGCGCGCTGGGTGCCGAAGAACTCGCGCACCACGCTGGCGAGCAGCGGGTAGAAGGCGCCCCCGCCCAGCCCTGCCGCGATCGCGCCGAGCCAGAGCAGGCCGGCGCTGACGTTCGCCTGCGCCGGCGAGCCGCCCACGTGCGCGCCGCCGGCGGCCAGCAGCACCTGGCCGATGGCGAGCGCGCCCAGCACGGCGGCCAGCACCCGCCGGCGGCCGAACAGCTCCGAGCAGCGCATGGCCACCGACCTGCTGGCCCCGTTCAGCGCCACCATGAGGGCCACCGCGCCCCACGTCCCCGTGCCGGCGACCACGATCACGTCGAAGACCGACACGGCGCCCGCGCAGGTCAGGATCAGGGCGAGCGCGGGCAGCGTCCGCGTGCGCAGCGCCTGGGCGAGCAGGAACTGCTTGGCCGCCTCCGGGGTGACGCGCAACCGAGCCGCGTCGAGGGCGTACGTGCGCGGGTCGACGTCGTCGGGCCACCACAGGGCCGGGGGCAGTCGGAGGTGGCGGGCCGCCGCCCCGATGACCGCGAGCGCGACGGCCGCGGCGGCCAGGAAGGCGGCCGGCGTGGCTCCGGGGGCGATCCCGGCCCAGACCAGCAGGGGCACCGCCCCGTACCCGAAGGCGCCGGTGATCAGGCCGACCCGGGCGGCGGGCCGTTCCGGGAACCAGGCGGAGACGACCTCGCCGCAGACGCCGTAGACCAGGCCCGCGCCCAGCCCGCCGAGCAGCCCGTAGCCGGTGAGAGCGACCAGGTTCACGGAGCCCAGGGCGCCGCCCGCGAGCGCGGTCGCGGCGCCTTCGGCCGCCGTCTGTCCGGCCGTGAGGGCCGCCGTGACGAGGCCGAGCCCGCTCAGCGCCGCCCCGAGCGCCAGGCTCGCGCGTACGCTGAGGCGCCCGCGCCGCACCAGGTGCAGGGCGGGCAGCGCGCCCGCCGCCTGGCAGGCGATCCAGACGGCCAGCAGGGTCAGCTCCTTCTGGGCGAGCAGCGCGGCGTAGCCGTACTGGAGCGGGCTGATCGCGGCCATGGCGGCCCAGGACAGCCAGAACATGCGCTTGCGGTCGGCGGGGACGGGCCCGGGAAGGTACGAGCGGCCACGCCAGTCTCGAACTGCATTCTCCATACTGTATGGAATATCCAGTAGACGGAGCCCTGTCGAGACCTAGACGAGGGATATTCCATACGGTATACCGTCTACAAAGGAGGCTCGAATGGACCTGTACGAACACCAGGCGAAGGAGCTCTTCGGGCGTCACGGGATCCCGGTCCCCGCGGGCAGGGTCGCCACCACCCCCGCGCAGGCCGGCGCGATCGCGGCCGAGCTGAACGCGCCCGTTGTCATCAAGGCCCAGGTGAAAACCGGCGGACGCGGCAAGGCGGGCGGCATCAGGACCGCGGCGGGGCCGGTCACCGCGGAGGTGGAGGCCGACCGCGTCCTCGGCATGGACATCAAGGGGCACGTCGCGCGCAGCGTGCTGGTCGAGACCGCGACCGTGCCGTTCGAGGAGTACTACGCGGCCTTCCTGGTCGACCGGGCCGAGGGCGGGTTCCTGGCCATGGTGTCGAGCCAGGGAGGCATGGAGATCGAAGAGCTCGCCGCCACCGACCCCGACGCGCTGGTGAGGCTCCCTGTCGACCCGGTGGCCGGAGTGGACGCCGAGACCGCGCGGGCGCTCGCCGCCAAGGCGGGCCTGCCCGAGCAGGCGGCCGAGACGCTGGAGAAGCTGTGGCGGGTGCTGGTTGCCGAGGACGCCCTGCTGGTCGAGGTGAACCCGCTGATCTGCACCACCGACCAGCGGATCGTGGCGCTCGACGGCAAGGTGACCCTCGACGACAACTCCGCCTTCCGTCACTCCTGGGAGCAGGAGGAACACGCCGACGGCCTGGAGGCGCGCGCCCGGGCCAAGGGACTCAACTACGTCAAACTCGACGGCGAGGTCGGCGTCATCGGCAACGGCGCGGGCCTGGTCATGAGCACGCTCGACGTGGTCGCCGGAGCGGGGGCCGCCCCCGCCAACTTCCTGGACATCGGCGGCGGCGCGTCCGCCAAGGTCATGGCCGACGGGCTGGAGATCATCCTGGACGACCCCGATGTGCGCTCGGTGCTGGTCAACGTCTTCGGCGGCATCACCGCCTGCGACGCGGTGGCGAACGGCATCGTCACCGCACTCGAACTCCTCGGCGAACGCGGCCACGGCAGGCCGATCGTCGTACGGCTGGACGGCAACAACGCCGAGGTGGGCCGGCGCATCCTGAGCGACGCCAGGCACCCGGCCGTCCGCCAGGTCTCGACCATGGACGGCGCCGCCGGGACGGCGGCCAGACTCGCGGCAGGTGCGTGATGGCGATCTTCCTGACCAAGGACAGCCGGGTGCTCGTGCAGGGCATGACGGGCGCCGAGGGCAGCCGGCACACGGCCCGCATGCTCGCCGCGGGGACCGACATCGTGGCCGGGGTGACGCCCGGAAAGGGCGGGCGCTCGGTGGACTTCGGCGAGCGGACGGTGCCCGTGTTCGGCTCCGTGGCCGAGGCGATGACCGAGACGGGGGCCGACGTCTCGGTGGTCTTCGTGCCGCCCCGGTTCACCGGCTCGGCAGTGGAGGAGGCCGTCGAGGCGGGCATCCCGCTGTGCGTGGTCATCACCGAGGGCGTCCCCGTGCACGACGCCGTACGCTTCCGGGCCCTGGCGAGCGGCCGCACCAGGATCATCGGGCCCAACTGCCCCGGCCTGATCAGCCCCGGCCAGTCCTCCGCCGGCATCATCCCCGCCGACATCACCTCCGCCGGGCGCATCGGGCTGGTCTCCAAGTCGGGCACGCTGACGTACCAGCTGATGTACGAGCTGCGCGACCTCGGCTTCTCCACCGCCGTCGGGATCGGCGGCGACCCGGTCATCGGCACCACCCACATCGACTGCCTCCAGGCGTTCCAGGAGGACCCGGGCACCGACGCCATCGTCATGATCGGGGAGATCGGCGGCGACGCCGAGGAGCGGGCCGCCGCCTACATCGCCGCGAACGTCACCAAGCCCGTGGTCGCCTACGTCGCCGGCTTCACCGCGCCGGAGGGCAAGACCATGGGGCACGCGGGCGCGATCGTGTCCGGCTCGTCCGGCACCGCCCAGGCCAAGAAGGAGGCCCTGGAGGCCGTCGGCGTCCGCGTCGGCCGCACCCCCTCGGAAACGGCCCGCCTCCTCCGCGCCACCCGCGAAGGGGGCTCTCCGTGAAATTCAGCGTCAACCTGTCCATCCTGTTCACCGACCTGCCGCTGCTGGAACGTCCGGCCGCCGCGGCCAAGGCCGGGTTCGACGCCGTGGAGATGTGGTGGCCGTTCGACGGCCCCGATCCCGCGGGCGCGGCGCCGGCGGCGCTGTGGCAGGCCGTCGAGGACGCAGGGGTCCGCCTCGCCGGGCTCAACTTCGACGCCGGCGACATGGCGGCGGGCGATCGCGGCCTGCTGGCCAGGCCCGGCGACTCGGCAAGGTTCCTGGCGAACGTCGACGTCACGGTCCGGCTGGCGGGCGAGCTGGGCTGCGGGGTGCTCAACGCCCTGTACGGCAACGGCCCGGGCACCGACAGGGACCTGGCCGTGGCGAACCTGAGGAGGGCGGCGGACGCGGCGGCGGAGATCGGCGCGACCGTGGTCGTCGAAGCCCTCAACTCCCACGAGAACCCGAAATATCCGATCACGTCGTCGCAGGCGGCATTCGAGCTGATCGACGAGGTCGACAGGGACAACGTGGCCTTCCTGGCCGACCTCTACCACCTGCACCGGATGGGCGAGGACGTGCTCGCGCTCATCGACGGGCACGCGGAACGCTTCGGCCACGTGCAGATCGCCGACGACCCCGGCAGGGGAGCTCCGGGCAGCGGGGACATGCCGTACCAGGAGATCTTCGCGCGGCTGGAGGCCGCCGGCTATCGCGGCCACGTCGGCCTGGAGTACCGGCACGAGGGGCCGGGCGCATTCGACTGGAGGCGCGCATGAACATCGGCTTCATCGGACTGGGGATCATGGGCAGCCCCATGGCCGCCAACCTCGTCAAAGCGGGACACGCCGTGACCGGGTACGACGTCAGCGCCGACCGGGTCGAGCAGCTCGCCGGGCTGGGCGGCAAGGGCGCGGCCGGCGTGGTCGACGCGGTCGCCGGCGCGGACGTCGTCATCACCATGCTGCCCGACTCGCCGCAGGTGGAGGAGGTCGCGCCGCTGGTCGTCGAGTACGGCAAGCCGAACCTGCTCTACATCGACATGAGCACCATCAAGCCGGAGACCTCCCGCAAGGTGGCGCGCCAGGCGGCGGCCGCGGGGGTGCGGGCGCTGGACGCCCCGGTCAGCGGCGGCGAGCGCGGCGCGATCGACGGCACCCTGTCGATCATGGTGGGCGGCGACGCCGAGGACGTCGCGGCGGCCGGGCCGGTGCTGGGCAGTCTCGGCACGACCGTGGTCCACGTCGGCCCCGCGGGCGCGGGCCAGACCGTCAAGGCGGCCAACCAGCTCGTCGTCGGCGGCGTGTACGGGCTCGTGTCGGAGGCCATCGTGCTGCTGGAGGCCTCGGGCGTGGACCCGGTCGCCGGCCTGGACGTGCTCGCGGCCGGCCTGGCGGGCTCCAGGATCCTCGAGCTCAAGCGCCACACCATGGTCAAGCGGGAGTTCGCCCCCGGGTTCCGCATCGACCTGCACCACAAGGACATGGGCATCGCCGTCGCCGCGGCCCGCGAGGCCGGGGTCAGCCTGCCCCTCACCGGGCAGGTCGCCCAGCTCATGGCGGCGGCCAGGGCGCAGGGCCACGGCTCGCTCGACCATTCCGCCCTGCTCAAAGTGATCGAAAGGCTGAATGGTTGACTTCCTCCCCACGGCTGAAGCCGGGGGACTCCAACCTTCGCAGGTTGGGGTTCCTGCTCCACCGGCGACCGCACCCGGTCGCCCGGATGCCCGACGCCACCTCCACAGACGGACACGGCCCGACCTGCCGCCACGAGCCCGCACGCGCCGCAGGTGCTCGAGGCCCCCGAGATCCGAGCCGGCGGCACCGACGCTCGTCCTGCCCGACGTCATCCCGCCTGGACTGCGAACCGACGTGCATGGCGCCGCTCCGAGGCGTGTTCGCTCTCCTCCCCAGGGCCGAAGCCCGGGGTCTACAGCGAAGGAGGAACCAATGAATCGAATCCCATGCATGGAGGCCGTGGTCGCGGTGCTGGAGTCGGAGGGCGTGGACACCGTCTTCGGCATCCCCGGCGCGGCCATCCTGCCGCTCTACGCGGCGCTCCAGAACAGCTCGATCCGGCACATCACGGTACGCCACGAGGAGGGCGGCACCCACGCCGCCGACGGCTGGGCCAGGGTGACGGGGAACGCCGGCGTCTGCATCGGCACGTCGGGCCCCGCCGGCACCAACATGATCACCGGCCTCTACACGGCGATGGCCGACTCGATCCCGATGATCTGCGTCACCGGCCAGGCCGCCACGTCGAAGCTGCACCAGGAGGCGTTCCAGGCGGTCGACATCGTGGAGATCGCCCGGCCGGTGACCAAGTGGGCGGTGCAGCTCAAGGAGCCCGCCCAGGCGCCGTGGGTGTTCCGCGAGGCGTTCAGGATCGCCAGGTCGGGCCGGCCTGGGCCGGTGCTCATCGACCTGCCGATCGACGTCCAGCGCGGCACCTGCCTGTACGACCGCGACGTGGACGCGCCGCTGCCCGTCGAGGCGCCGCGCCCGCTGCCGAGGGCCGTGCGCAAGGCCATGGACCTCCTGGCGGAGGCCAAGCGCCCCGTCATCCTGGCCGGCGGCGGCGTGGTCATCGCCGACGCATGCGACGAGTTGCGCGCGCTGGCCGAGCACCTCCAGGTGCCGGTGCAGGTGACGCTCATGGGCAAGGGCGCCTTCCCCGAGGACCACCCGCTGTTCGCCGGGATGCCGGGCATCCAGACCCAGACGCGGTGGGGCAACGCCGCGTTCCTGGACAGCGACCTGGTGCTGGCCGTCGGCGCCCGCTTCGGCGACCGGCACACCGGCGACCTCGACGTCTACCGCCGGGGGCGGAAGTTCGTGCACGTCGACATCGAGCCCATGCAGATCGGCCGGGTCTTCGAGCCCGACCTGGGGATCGTCGGCCACGCCAAGCCGGTGCTCGCCGACCTGCTGGCCGAGGCGCGCGGGCGGAGCGGGCCGAAGGAGCCGGGCAAGTGGGTGCGCAAGGTCTCCGACCTGCGCCGCACGATGACCCGCCGCGACGACTTCGACGACGTGCCGATCAAGCCGCCCAGGGTGTTCAAGGAGATCAACGAGTATTTCGGCAGGGACACCACGTTCGTCACCGCCATCGGGCTCTACCAGATCTGGTCGGGTCAGTTCCAGACGACCTACCTGCCGCGCCGCTACCTGGTCTGCGGGCAGGCGGGGCCGCTGGGCTGGGAGGTGCCCGCGGCCATGGGCGTCAAGTGCGCGCATCCCGAGCGGCAGGTGGTGGCCGTCGTGGGCGACTACTCCTTCCAGTTCCTGATGGAGGAGGTCGCGGTGGCCGCCCAGTACCGCGTCCCGTTCGTCATCGTGATGATCAACAACGAGTACCTGGGGCTCATCCGGCAGGCGGAGATCCCGTACGACATGAACTTCGCCGTGGACCTGCACTACGGGGAGGGCGGCATCGACCATGTCAAGGCCATGGAGGCGTTCGGCTGCCCGGCGCGCCGCGTGGAGTTGCCGGATGACCTGCCCGGCGCGCTGGCGTGGGCGTCGGCCGAATCAGCGCGCGAGCGGCTGCCGGTGCTGGTGGAGGTGATGGTCGAACGCGAGGCCAACGCCGCCATGGGCCCCTCGCTCGACGCGGTCAAGGAGTTCGAGCCGCTGCCCGAGCTCATCACCGCCGACTGGTCCGACTGAGAGGAGCTCTCATGCAGCTCAAGCCGGGTACGGCCTGGCGGGACGCCTACGACCGATGCCACACGGCGGCTCCCGAGGCCTTCCACGACGACCGCGTGCTCAACCACTGGGGCGGCATGTGGCACCGCGACGGGCGCCCCGTGCCGGGGTTCTCGCCGCTGGACGGCACGGCCATCGCCGGGCTGCCCCGCCTCGACCGGGCCGGCGCCGGACGGGCGGTGGCCGGGGCCGTCGAGGAGCACAACCGGTGGCGGTACCTGCCGATGGCCGAGCGCAAGGCGATGGTCGCGGCGGCCGTGGAGTCCATGGCCGCCCACCGTGACCTGCTGGCCCTGCTGCTGGTCTGGGAGATCGGCAAGCCGTGGAAGACGGCCTGCGCCGACGTGGACCGCTGCCTGGACGGCGTGCGCTGGTATCTCGACGAGATCGACCGCATGGTCGCGGGACGCACGCCGCTGCCGGGGCCGGTCAGCAACATCGCGAGCTGGAACTATCCGATGAGCGTGCTCATGCACGCCATGCTCGTGCAGGCGCTGGCCGGCAACGCGGTGATCGCCAAGACGCCCACGGACGGAGGGCTGTGCTGCCTCACGCTGGCCTGCGCGCTGGCCGTGCGGGAAGGGCTGCCGTTCACGCTGGTCAGCGGAGGAGGGGCCGAGCTGTCGCCGGTGCTGGTGGCCGGGCGCGCGCTGGGCTGCGTGTCGTTCGTGGGCGGCAGGGACGCGGGCGCCAAGGTGGTGACCTCGCTGGCCGACCTCGGGCGCCGGCACGTGCTGGAGCAGGAGGGGCTCAACTGCTGGGGCGTGTGGGAGTACGGCGACTGGGACCTGCTCACGAGGCAGATCCGGGCGTCGTTCGACTACGGCAAGCAGCGGTGCACGGCCTATCCGCGGTTCGTGGTGCAGCGGTCGGCGTTCCACGAGTTCCTGGGTGCGTACGTGTCGGCTGTGGAGTCGCTGCGCTTCGGCCACCCGCTCGCGGTCGCCGAGCCGGACGACCCGCTGCCGGAGCTGGCCTTCGGCCCGCTGATCAACGCCTCCAAGGCCAAGGAGCTGGCCGACCAGGTGGACGAGGCCGTGGCGAGGGGCGGCGTGCCGATCCACCGCGCGGCCATCCAGTCCGGACATTTCCTCCCGGGGCAGGATATTTCCGCGTACTTTGCCCCGACCGCGATCCTCAACCCGCCCCCCTCCTCACCCCTGCACCACGCCGAGCCGTTCGGCCCCGTCGACACGATCGTCCTGGTGGACACGGAGGCCGAGCTGCTGGCCGCCATGAACGCCAGCAACGGAGCGCTCGTCGCCACCCTCTCCTGCGACGACGAGGAGACCTTCCACCGCCTCGCCCCCGAGGTGCGGGCGTTCAAGGTGGGTCACAACAAACCGCGCTCGCGCGGCGACCGCGAGGAGTTGTTCGGCGGGCTTGGCGCGTCGTGGCGCGGCGCGTTCGTCGGAGGCGAACTGCTGGTGCGCGCCGCCACGAGCGGCCCCGACAACGAACGCCTGCCGGGCAACTTCCCGCACTACACGCTCCTGCCCTGAGGCGATCCCTCAGCAGGAGCCCCCGCGGCAGGCTGTCTCAGTAGGAGCCCGCAGCAGACTTCCTCACCAGGCGCCCTCACCAGGAGCCCTCAAAAGGGGCCTCCCCAGGCGCTCTCAGAAGGCGCTCTCAGAAGGCGCTCTCAGAAGGCGCTCTCAGAAGGCGCCGAAGCGGGTCGCCGCGAGCAGGACGAGAAAGGTCAGCATGGCGACCCGCAGCAGCTTCCCGCCGGCCCTCAGAGACGGCCACGAAAGATAGGCCAGCCACCCGATGAACGCGATCACCGGCAGGACGGCGACGCCGCCGAGCGGATTGGTCACGGCGAACCCGGCCAGCAGCAGGACCACCAGCACCACCGGCGCCACCCACCGGGGCACCTGCGTGAACAGGAACGTCATCGGCACGGCGCTGCGCTGCTCGACGGCCTTGCGCACGCCGGTCGCGCCCGGCGTGAAGAACTGCTCGCCCTGCGGGATCGGGCGCTTGCCGCCGCGCCGGTCGCTGGGCTGGTCGCGACGCTTGCTGCCGCGCTCACTGTCAGGGGACACGGGAAGAGCCTACGCGTGTCGCGCGGGCGCGGTGCTCCGGAACGGGCCTCTAGGCTGGTCGGGTGCTCGCCGTGATCCGATACACCGTTCCAGAGTCCCAGTCGCAGGACTTCGTCAAACAGGGCCACGCCATCCTCGACCTGCTCGCCACCCAGCCGGGCTACCAGCGCGGCCGGCTGGCCCGCTCGGTCGACGAGCCCAACCTGTGGGCCCTGGTCAGCGAGTGGGAGGGCGCCGGTTTCTACCGCAGAGCGCTCTCCGCCGCCCGGATGGCGATGTATCCACTGATGATTCTCATGGTCAACGAACCTGGCGCATATGAGGACGTCCACGTTCGGGACGGTGCGTAACAATACTCGCGCGCGAGAGCGTTCGAGCGTCCCCTAAGCTGGGATCTCACCAATTTCACTCGCCGACCTCCAGCCGGAAAGAGAATCATCCACATGGCACGACGCACCGACGTCCTGGACACCATCGTCAGCCTCGCCAAGCGCCGCGGGCTCGTCTACCCGTCGAGCGAGATCTACGGCGGACTGCGCGCGTCGTGGGACTACGGTCCACTGGGCGTCGAGCTGAAGAACAACGTCAAGCGGCAGTGGTGGCTGTCGATGGTCCAGTCGCGCGACGACGTGGTGGGCCTCGACTCCTGCGTCATCCTGGCGCCCGAGGTGTGGCGGGCCAGCGGCCACGTCGACACCTTCACCGACCCGCTGACCGAGTGCCTGTCCTGCCACAAGCGCTTCAGGGCCGACCACCTCATCGAGGCCTACGAAGAGAAGAACGGCAAGACGCCCGAGGGCGGCCTGGCCGACATCACCTGCCCCAACTGCGGCAACAAGGGCACCTTCACCGAGCCCCGGCAGTTCAGCGGCCTGCTCAAGACCTACCTCGGCCCGGTCGAGGACGAGTCGGGCCTGGCCTGGCTGCGGCCCGAGACGGCGCAGGGCATCTTCATCAACTACCTCAACGTGCAGCAGTCGGCGCGCAAGAAGATCCCGTTCGGCATCGGCCAGATCGGCAAGTCGTTCCGCAACGAGATCACGCCGGGCAACTTCATCTTCCGCACCCGCGAGTTCGAGCAGATGGAGATGGAGTTCTTCGTCAAGCCCGGCACCGACGAGGAATGGCACCAATACTGGATCGACGAGCGTTTCCGGTGGTATTCCGACCTCGGCATCAACAAGGACAACCTGCGCCTCTACGAGCACCCGCAGGAAAAACTGTCCCACTACGCCAAGCGCACCGTCGACGTCGAATACCGCTTCAACTTCGTCGGCTCCGAGTGGGGTGAGCTCGAGGGCATCGCCAACCGCACCGACTTCGACCTCACCGCCCACGGCAAGGCGTCCGGCGCCGACCTGAGCTTCTTCGAGCAGGACAGCGGGGAGCGCTACGTCCCCTACGTCATCGAGCCGGCCGCCGGTGTCGACCGCGCCACGCTGACGTTCCTGATCGACGCCTACAGCGAGGACGAGGCGCCCAACGCCAAGGGCGTCATGGAGAAGCGCACGGTCATGCGGCTCGACCACCGGCTCGCCCCGGTCAAGGCCGCGGTGCTGCCGCTCTCGCGCAACGCCGACCTGTCGCCGAAGGCGCGCGACCTGGCCGCGCAGCTGCGCCGCCGGTGGAACGTCGAGTTCGACGACGCGGGCGCGATCGGCCGCCGCTACCGCCGCCAGGACGAGATCGGCACGCCGTTCTGCATCACCGTCGACTTCGACACCCTGGAGGACAACGCGGTGACGATCCGCGAGCGTGACTCCATGGCCCAGGAGCGCATCTCCATCGACGGCGTCGACGCCTACCTGCGCCAGCACCTCAACGACTGATCGCCCGCGCCCGTCCGCTCGCCGTGGTGCTTGCGGTGCGTAACTCGCCGCACTTCGGCGGGCGCACGTCCGGATGCGTGGGGTCGGGCCGGGGCCGGGGGCCGGATTCGTTTTACGGCAGGCCGCGCCGGCCCCACCCGCCGCCCCGCGCTGACGACCCTCCAGGGAGACGCTCCTCCGCCTCACCGCCGCGCCGCCGTGACGCGCGCAACCTTCCCGGCTCCGTGGTCATTTGTGACCCCGGGTCTTCCGCGCTCCTTCGCCCTTCCTCGGCTCCGTGGTCGTGCACGCCCGGATCCCGCTCCGGCTCGTCGGTCTGACCCTCGACCGAAAAATCGTATAAAGGCCGGGGTTACGCTGGTTTTCGCGGTTGCCTGATGACATGCCCTCTAAGCCGATAAAAGGCCATACGAGGGACGAGGGTAATCATGCGTACATCACGTTTCGCTCTTGTGCTGCTCGCCGCCGGCGCGGTGCTCATGACGGGGAGCGCCGCGTTCGCCGAACCGGAGCCGACAGCGCTGGAGCTGCGGCTGGTCGTGGACGACTGCCCCGACAAGGTCGTGCAGCCATGACCGACCCGGCACTGCTCGAACGCGCGCTGTTCGAGGTCAAGCGAGTGATCGTCGGCCAGGACCACATGGTCGAGCGGTTGATCGTGGCGGTCATCGCCAAGGGCCACTGCCTGCTCGAAGGCGTGCCGGGCATCGCCAAGACGCTGGCCGCCGAGACCACGGCGAGCGTGGTCGGGGGGACGTTCGCCCGCATCCAGTTCACGCCCGACCTGGTGCCGTCCGACATCATCGGCACGCGGATCTACCGGCCCTCGACCGAGTCGTTCGACATCGAGCTGGGCCCCGTCATGGTCAACCTGCTGCTCGCCGACGAGATCAACCGGGCGCCCGCCAAGGTGCAGTCGGCCCTGCTGGAGATCATGGCCGAGCGGCAGGTCAGCATCGGCGGCGTCACCCACGAGGTGCCGAGGCCGTTCCTGGTGCTGGCCACCCAGAACCCCATCGAGTCCGAAGGCGTCTACCACCTGCCCGAGGCGCAGCGCGACCGCTTCCTCATGAAGATCGACGTGGGCTATCCCAGCGAATCGGAGGAGCTGGCGATCGTCTACCGCATGAGCGTGGACCCGCCCGCGCCGCACGCCGTCCTCGACCCGGCCCAGGTCCTCGCGCTCCAGCGGCGGGCCGAGGAGGTCTTCGTGCACCACGCGGTCGCCGAGTACGCCGTCCGCCTCGTCTACGCCACCCGCGACCCCGACCGGTACGGAGTGCAGGACGTGCGGCGGCTGCTGGCGTTCGGGGCCAGCCCCAGGGCCACGCTCGGCCTGCTGGCGGCCGCCCGGGCGCTGGCGCTCCTGCGGGGGCGCGACTACGTGCTGCCGGAGGACGTACGCGACCTGGCGCACGACGTGATGGCGCACCGGCTGGTGCTCTCCTTCGACGCGCTGGCCGACGGGGTCGCGCCCCGGCAGATCGTGGACCGGGTGCTGGCCGCCGTGCCGCTGCCCCTCATCGCGCCCCGACAGGAGTCGATGCAGCAGGAAACGGTGCGGCAGGACGCGGTGGCATGAAGCCGTACCTGATCGCCGAGCCCGCGCTGCGCAGGCTCGAGCTGACGATCACCAGGAGGCTGGATGGACTGCTCCAGGGCGAACACCTCGGGCTGGTGCCAGGTCCCGGGAGCGAGCCCGCGGAGTCGCGGCCGTACCAGCCGGGGGACGACGTGCGGCGGATGGACTGGAACGTCACCGCCCGCACGAACGAACCCCACGTGCGGGATCTGGTCGCCGACCGGGAGCTGGAGATCTGGGCCCTGCTCGACGTCACCGCGAGCATGGACTTCGGGACCGCCGCGCTGGAGAAGCGGGAGCTGGCCCTGTCCGCGCTGGCGGCGGTCGGCTTCCTCACCCAGCGGACCGGCAACCGGATCGGCACCCACCTGCTGCACGGCGGCGGCGTCAGGACGCTGCCCGCCAGGACGGGCCGGCCGCACCTGATGGCGCTGCTGCAGGCGGCTTTCGCGCTGCCGCGGACCCCGCCCGGCGTGGCCGAGCCGCTGCTCGGCGTGGCGGCCGAACAGCTCAGCCGGGTCGTACGGCGGCGCGGACTCGTCGTGGTCGTGTCCGACTACCTGGACGCGCCGGAGACCTGGGAGCCGCCGCTGCGCAGGCTCACCGCCAGACACCAGGTGCTGGCCGTGGAGGTGGTCGACCCGCGCGAGCTGACGCTGCCCGACGTGGGGATCCTCACGCTGATCGACCCGGAGACGGGCCGGCGGCGGGAGGTCGCCACCGGCAACGCCCGGCTGCGCCGCCGGTACGCGGAGGCGGCGGCCGGGCAGCGCGACGCCATCACGCGGGCGCTGCGCCGGGCCGGAGCCGCCCACCTGCGGCTGCGTACGGACCGGGACTGGGTGCGGGACCTGGTCCAGCACGTCATACGCCAGCGCCGCCTGGCGGCGCTGGCCCCGAGCCCGACCCTGCCAGCCCGTGGGCCAGCCCGTGGGCCAGCCCGTGGACCAGCCCGTGGACCAGCCCGTGGACCAGCCCGTGGACCCGCCCGTGGACCCGCTCATGGGCCCGGCCAGGGGTTCACCCCGGACAGCGGCGCGCCCGGCACAGGAGGTGATGTGGCGTGACGCTGACCTCGCCCATCTGGTTGCTGCTGCTCGTCCCCGTGGCGCTGCTCGCCGTCGCCTACGTGCTCATGTCGCTGCGCCGCAGCGCGTACGCCGTCCGGTTCACCAACCTCGACCTGCTCGACAGGGTGGCTCCGCGAACTCCCGGGTGGCGCAGGCACCTGCCGGCGGCGGCGCTGCTGCTCATGTTCGCGCTGGTGGTCGTGGGCTTCGCCAGGCCGACGGCCGAGGTGCAGGTGCCCAGGGAACGGGCCACGATCATGGTGGCGTTCGACGTGTCGGCGTCCATGAGCGCCACCGACGTCAGCCCCGACCGGTTCACGGTGGCCCGGCAGGCGGCCAGGCAGTTCGTGGAGGGGCTGCCCGAGCGGTTCAACCTGGGCCTGGTGTCGTTCTCGTCGTCGGCCTCCGTGGCGGTGCCGCCGACCACGGACCGGCAGGCGGTGCTGAGCGCGCTCGACCGGCTGAGCACGGCGTCGGGCACCGCCATCGGCGAGGCCGTCTACTCCTCGCTGGAGGCCATCGCCTCGCTCGACTCGGAAGAGGAGGCGCCGCCGGCGCACATCGTGCTGCTGTCGGACGGCTCCAACACGACCGGCCGCACGCTGAACGACGCGGCGGCCGAGGCGTCCTCGAGGGGCGTCCCGGTCACGACCATCGCCTACGGCACCGCGGACGGCACCATCAGCCTCTCCGGCCAGGAGGTCCCGGTGCCGGTGGACGGTCCCGCGCTGCGCGGGCTGGCCGAGGCGGCGGGTGGCGGATTCTACGAGGCGGCCAGCGGCAGCGAGCTGCAGGCGGTCTACGAGGACATCGGCACGTCGGTCGGTTACCGCATCGAGCAGCAGGAGGTCTGGCAGTGGTTCGTGGCGGCGGGACTGGTCTGCGGGCTGATCGCGGCGGTCATGTCGATGGTGTGGTTCTCGAGGTTGCCGTGAGGGGTCTGGGCCGGCCGAGCGGGCCGGAGTTCCGTACGGTGCCGCTCAGCGCCCGCCAGGACCCCGTACGGGGGAAGCCTCCCGTGCCCGGGCCGGTGCCGCCGCCGATGCTCGGCCCGCCGCCACCGGCGCAGCCGCCGCTCATGCTCGGCCCGGCATCTCCGGCGCAGCCGCCGTCCGCGCAGGGCGGGCCGTCCGTGCAGGGGCAGCCGTCCGCGCAGGGCGGGCCGTCCGTGCAGGGGCAGCCGTCCGCGCAGGGGCCGCGGCCGGAGCAGGCGGCGGCGCGGAAAGGACGCCTGCTGGTGGTAGCCGCGCTCGTCGCGGCGGTCGCCGGCGGGGCGGCAGGAGCGGCGGGGGCCCGGCTCTCCGGGGTGTCCGAGCCGGCCCCCGTCGCGGCCCTGCCGAGGGCCGCGCCCGCGCCGTCGCCCGGCCCGACCGGGCTGAGCGCGACGGCGGCGCGGGTGCTGCCGAGCGTGGTCTCCGTGGAGGCCGGCAGCCGGGGCGGGTCCGGCTTCGTGGTGGACGGGCGCGGCCACATCCTCACCAACGCGCACGTGGTCAGCGGCAGCGGCCTGGCGACCGTGGTGCTGAGCGACGGCCGCAGGCTGAGCGCCCGCGTGGTCGGCGCGGACGACGACGAGGATCTGGCCGTGCTGGCGGTCGACTACCCCGGCGACCTGACGCCCGCCACCCTCGGCCGGTCGTCCGACCTGTCCGTGGGCGACCAGGTGCTGGCCATCGGCTCGCCGCTGGGCCTTTCCGGCACGGTCACCGCGGGCATCGTCAGCGCGCTGGACCGGGAGGTGCGGCTGGGCGGGGCTCGGCGCACGGCCGTGCAGACGGACGCGTCCATCAACCCGGGCAACTCGGGTGGGCCGCTGGTGAACGACAGGGGCGAGGTCGTGGGGGTGAACACCGCCATCGCGGCCGGCCGAGGGGGCGGGAACATCGGCATCGGCTTCGCCATCCCCATCGACCGGGCCGCGCCCATCGCGGAACGCATCATGCGAAATTAGGGTCGAAAGCATGCGACTGCTGGTGGTGGAGGACGAGGAGGACCTGGTCGACGCGTTGCGGGTCGGCCTCGCCCGTGCGGGGTACGCGGTGGACGTGGCCTACGACGCTCCGTCCGCGCACGAGAAGTTGCAGGTCAACACGTACGACCTGGTCCTGCTCGACCTGAACCTGCCCGGCGGCGACGGCTTCCAGCTCTGCCGCACCGTGCGCGCGGCGGGCCAGGGGGTGCGGATCATCATGGTGACGGCCCGCGACCGGCTCGACGACCGCGTCCGCGGGCTCGACGAGGGGGCGGACGACTACCTGGTCAAGCCGTTCGCGTTTCCCGAGCTGCTGGCGCGGGTGCGGGCGCTGCTGCGCAGGGAGAGCGGCGGCACCTCCGTGCTCGAGGTGGGCGGGCTGCGCATCGACACGGCCAGGCTGGAGGTGTCGCTGGACGGCAGGGCGCTGGCGCTCACCCCCAAGGAATACGGCGTGCTGCACTACCTGATGACCAGGCCGGGCCACGTCGTGTCCAGCGAGGAACTGCTGGAGCACGTCTGGGACGAGCACGCCGACCCCTTCACCAACACCGTGCGGGTCACGGTCGGCAACCTGCGGCGCAAGCTCCAGGAGGACGGCCTGATCGAGACGGTGATCAGCCGGGGCTACCGGCTCAAGGAGCCGACATGATCTACACCATCCGTTTCCGGCTCACCGTGCTCTACTCGAGCCTGCTGTTCGTGCTGGCCGCCCTCGTGCTCGGCGGCATCTATTTCGCCGTCTCGAAATCCACCGAACAGCGCCCCTACACCACCGAGTACGCCAAGGCCTACCTGGGCGGCCAGTACCTGGGCAAGCGCGAGGTCGTCGTCCTCCAGGAGGTCGAGAACGCGGTCAACGTCAAGACGCTGGCCACGCTGCGCGACTATTCGCTGGTCACGCTGGTCGGGCTCTATGTCGCCAGCCTGGGCATCGGCTGGGTGCTGGCCGGCCGCGTGCTGCGTCCCGTCAGGTCGATCACCCGCACCACGGAGGAGATCCAGGCCACCGACCTGACCCGGCGCATCAGGCTGGACGGGCCGCGCGACGAGCTCAAGGACCTGGCCGACACCATCGACACCATGCTCGACCGGCTGCAGGAGGCGTTCAGCGCGCAGCGCCAGCTCATCGACGACGCCTCGCACGAGCTGCGCAGCCCGCTGACGATCATCCGGGCGAACGTGGACGCCGTGCTGTCCGCCCCCGACGCCAGCGACGAGGAGCGCACCAGGGCCGTTGCCATCGTGGACCGCGCGACCACCCGCATGACGAGGCTCGTCGAGGACCTGCTGGCCAGCGCGAGGCGCCAGGGCACCGCGTTCGCCGACGCCGACCTCGACCTGGCCAGGGTGGCGGCGGAGGCGTGCGAGGAGCACGCCGCCCCGGCCGCCGCCCGGCACGTGCGGATCACCCGCGACCTGGGCGCCGGCCTGGACATGACCGGCGACTCCGACGCGCTGCGCCGCGCCGTGGCCAACCTGCTCTCCAACGCCGTGCGCCTCTCGCCGCCCGGCGCCACGATCCGCGTCGCGACCGGACGGGCGGAGGGCTGGTTGTGGGTGGCGGTCCGTGACGACGGGCCTGGGCTGGGGGAGGCGGACCAGCAGCGCGTCTTCGACCGCTTCTGGCGCGGCGAGGCCAGCCGCCGCGACCGCCACACGGGGCTCGGCCTGGCGATCGTCCGCCAGATCGTGGAGTCGCATGGAGGGCGGGTGGCGGTGTACTCGCGGCTGGGGGAGGGCGCGACGTTCGTGCTCTGGCTGCCGCCGCGCGACGGGGTGCCGGGCTCGCCGCCCGAGGACAACCCGCTCGCCTAGCGCCTGCCGTTCTCCTTTCCCAAGAATTGGTTTAAACCAATTGGTCTAATCCAATTTTCCGACGTGCGATCGTATAATTGGATTAGACCTGTTCAAGGGTGTTCACCTGCACAAATGTTGGTTTACGAGAGGGGTGAAGTTTCGTCATCAATTTCGCCGGTAGAGTCCGGTTCAGAGGCGTCGGATTGGAGCTGTGGTGGCCAAGTACGTTTACGATTTCACCGAGGGCAACAGGAATCTCAAGGATCTTCTCGGCGGTAAGGGAGCCAACCTCGCCGAAATGACCAACCTCGGGCTGCCCGTTCCTCCCGGATTCACGATCACCAGCGAGGCCTGCCGCCACTACCTGGCGGAAGGCTCGACACCGGGAGGCCTGGAGCAGGAGGTCGCGGAGCATCTGGACGCGCTCGAGGGCCGAATGGGCAGGAAACTCGGGCAGTCCGACGACCCGCTGCTCGTCAGCGTGCGCTCCGGGGCGAAATTCTCCATGCCGGGTATGATGGAGACGGTGCTCAACATCGGGCTCAACGACGAGTCGGTGCACGGCCTGGCCAAGCAGGCGGGCGGCAACGAACGTTTCGCCTGGGACTCCTATCGCCGGCTCATCCAGATGTTCGGCAAGACGGTGCTCGGGATCGACGGCGACCTGTTCGAGCGGGCGCTCGATGCCGTCAAGGGCAGGCGCAACGACACCGACCTCGACGCGGGCGAGCTGCAGCGGCTCGTGGAGACGTACAAGGGCATCGTCCGCGAGCAGACGGGCGACGACTTCCCCGCCGACCCGCGCGAGCAGATGCGCCTGGCCGTCAGGGCCGTCTTCGACTCGTGGAACGCGCCACGCGCCATCCTCTACCGCCGCCAGGAGCGCATCCCGGCCGACCTCGGCACCGCCGTGAACATCATGGCCATGGTCTTCGGCAACTACGGCGACGACTCCGGCACCGGTGTCGCCTTCACCCGCGACCCCGGCTCGGGCCGGCAGGGCATCTACGGCGACTACCTGCAGAACGCCCAGGGCGAGGACGTGGTGGCCGGCATCCGCAACACGATCCCCCTCCAGGAGCTCGAACGCATCGACAAGGACTCGTACGACGAGCTCCTGGCGATCATGGAGACCCTGGAGAACCACTACAGGGACCTGTGCGACATCGAGTTCACGATCGAGCGCGGCAAGCTCTGGATGTTGCAGACGCGCGTCGGCAAGCGCACGGCGGCGGCCGCGTTCTGCATCGCCACCCAGCTCGTCGACCAGGGCCTCATCACGCTCGACGAGGCCGTGACCCGCGTCACCGGCGACCAGCTGGCCCAGCTCATGTTCCCGCGCTTCGACGCGGACGCCGACCGGAAGAAGATCGGCAAGGGCATGAACGCCTCTCCCGGCGCCGCCGTCGGCAAGGCCGTCTTCTGCTCGGAGCGGGCCGTCGAGCTGTCGGAGCAGGGCGAGGACGTCATCCTGGTCCGGCGCGAGACCAACCCCGACGACCTGGCCGGCATGATCGCCGCCAGGGGCATCCTGACCAGCCGGGGCGGCAAGACCTCCCACGCGGCCGTGGTCGCCCGCGGCATGGGCAAGACGTGCGTGTGCGGGGCGGAGGAGCTGGAGGTGTCCACGGAGGAGCGCAGGTTCACCGCGCCGGGCGGCGTGGTCGTCTCCGAGGGCGACCTCATCTCCATCGACGGGACCACGGGGGAGGTGTTCCTCGGGGAGGTGCCGGTGGTGGACTCGGCGGTCGTCGAATACTTCGAGGGCGCCGAGCCGGACGACGAGCTGGTCAGGGCCGTCGACCGGATCATGCGCCGCGCGGACGCCGCCCGCGGGCTCGGCGTGCGGGCCAACGCGGACACCCCGGGCGACGCGGCGCGGGCCCGCCGGTTCGGCGCGCAGGGCATCGGGCTGTGCCGCACCGAGCACATGTTCCTGGGAGAGCGCAGGCGGCTGGTGGAGGACCTGGTCCTGGCGTCGACGGACGACGAACGCCAGGCCGCGCTGGACGCCCTGGAGCCGCTCCAGCGAGCAGACTTTGTAGCGATATTTCAGGCTATGGACGGCGATCCTGTCACCATCCGCCTCATCGACCCTCCGCTGCACGAATTCCTCCCCGACATCGTGGACCTGTCCGTCAAGGTCGCCACCTCATCGGACGTCACCGACAAGGACCGCAGGCTCCTGGCCGCGGTCAAGCGCCTGCACGAGCAGAACCCGATGCTCGGCCTGCGCGGCGTACGTCTCGGCCTGGTCATCCCCGGCCTGTTCGCCATGCAGGTGCGCGCCATCGCCCGGGCGGCGAAGGAGGTGCCGGGCGCCCGGCCCGAGATCATGATCCCGCTGGTGGCCGCCGTGCAGGAGCTGGAGTCCGTACGCGAGGAGGCCGTCAAGATCCTCGCGGAGGCCGGCGTCGAGGCCCTGATCGGCACCATGATCGAGGTCCCCAGAGCGGCGCTGACGGCGGGCAGGATCGCCGAGGCCGCGGAGTTCTTCTCCTTCGGCACCAACGACCTCACCCAGATGTCCTGGGGCTTCTCCAGGGACGACGTGGAGGCGTCGTTCTTCTCGCGCTACCTCGACCTCGGCATCTTCGGCGTATCCCCCTTCGAGACCCTCGACAGGGAGGGCGTCGGCCGCCTGATCGAGATCGCGGTCGAGGAGGGCAGGGCCACCCGGCCCGGCCTGCACCTGGGAATCTGCGGCGAACACGGCGGCGACCCGGACTCCGTGCACTTCTGCCACGACGTGGGCCTGGACTACGTCTCGTGCAGCCCGTTCCGTATCCCGGTGGCCCGCCTGGAGGCCGGCCGCGCCGCGCTGAAGGACACCGGTTCCGACACCCGCTAGAACGGCGGACCACCTTGCTCAGCCTCCATACGTAGTTCTACGCTCACGTCGAGTAACTGGGGGCGGAAGCGAACTGCGGGGGCGGCAAGGGTTGACGGCCGACGTCGCAGATAGGATCGAGGCGCTGATCACAACGGTCAGCGCCGTCGTTCCGTGCGGGCCACGCGTACGCGCGGCCCTGCAGGCCGTGCCTCGGCACGAGTTCGTCCCGACCCTCGGGCTGGCCTTCTTCGGCGATGGTGACGCCCGCGTCATCGACCGCGAGACGGACCCCGCCGCGTGGTGGGACGCCGTCTACAGCGACACCAGCATCGTCACCCAGCTCGACGACGGAGCCACGGACCTCGCCTCGGGCAGCGGCGACCACACGTCTTCGGCCTCCGCGCCGAGCACCGTCGCGAGCCTGCTCCACCTGCTCGCCGCCGGGCCGGGTCACCGTGTCATGGAGATCGGCACCGGCACTGGCTGGACCGCCTGCCTGCTGTCCCATCTCGCCGGCGAGCACGGGAGCGTGACCTCCATCGAGGTCGGCGGCCGGTACGTCTGGCTGGACGGTCCTGAGCACGGATTGCCGTAGCCGTCAGGAGGGGAGGGCGCCGAGTTGGCGCATCTGCGTCAGGAGGTCGACGACGCCCCAGATCTCCGCGATCCGGCCGTCGGCGAAGCGGAAGATGAAGATCTCGTTGTACGCGACGGACCGGCCGGTCGGCGGGAGGCCCCTGAACTCGCCCTGGTGGGTGCCGGTGACCGTGTTCCTGGAAACCATCTTGTCGCCTTCGGCGATCACGTCCTCGACCTCGACGCGCATGTCGGGGAATCCTTGGAGAAGCACCGCCCACACCTGCTTGAGCGCCTGCGGCCCCGGCAGATCCGTCGGCACCGGCGCGTGGAAGATCACATTCGGATCGACGACCTCGTCGATCGTCGTCGCGATGAGCTCCGCGTCGCCGCTGTTGACGGCCTCGTGGAAGCGCTGGAACGTCGCTCTGTTGCTTGACATGGGGTTTCCTCGGATCGACTGGGCCGCCGGTGGCGACCGGATGGTATCCCACCACTACGACGACACGTCGCCCCGTAATGTGACGCGGCAGTGCCCTCATCGCCGGCGCAGTGCGCGGATCACGCCCCTGATCCAGAGGCAGAGCACCACGATGCCGGCCGTGCCGAGGATGGTGATCAGCAGCCAGTCAGAGGAGCCGGTCACCGGGTAGACGGTGTACGGGTTGCCGGTGTCCTCGGCCGGAACGCTGTCGCCCACCCGCTCCAGGCCGCCGCTCGTCGCCAGCGTGACGCGTCGCCGGCCCGGCGAGCCGTCGGCGGCGAAGTAGCCCACCCACGTGCAGCGTCGGCCGCCGCAATCATGCTCGGTGGCGGTGAAGACACCGGGGACGCCTGAACCGAACTGGGCGGTGTAGGCCGGCACGATGTCGCGGGCCGCCAGGAACAACAGCATCCCGGCGAGGACCGGCGCTCCCAGCCACCAGAACCAGCGCAACGTCTCACCTCGCGTGTGAGGTCGCCGGGCGGGTCGCGGTCAGCTCGGACGCTCTCCGCTCGGCCGGGTCGCGGGCTCGTCGTGCCAGCCGGGGAGCGTCACCGTGCCGGAGAGCCAGTCGCGCCGGAGCACGGCGTAGCCGACCGAGTCGTGGAGGGTGCCGCCGTCCCGGCTCGGCCAGGCATCGCGGTAGTGGGCCTCCTTGGCGTACCCGCTCCTGCGCAGGATCGCGCGCATGGCGTGGTTGTCCTGGCGGGTCGTGGCCTCGATCCGCATGACGTGGGGGAACTCGGTGAAGATGTACGGCGTCAGCCAGGCGACCGCGGCCGTGCCGAGGCCCTGACCGCGCCGGGCCTCACAGATCCGCAGGTCGAAGATGGGGGTGTCGTCGGCGAGATCCTGCAGCCGCACCAGGCCCGCGCGCTCCCCGTCGGCCAGCACCCAGAACGTCCTGCTCTCGTCGTTCCAGTAGAGCCCGTCGGCGGCCCGCCGCCTGACCGTCTCCGCGTCCTGGGTGCCCGCGTGGAAGGGCCAGTCGTTTCCCGTCAGGAAGTCCGCCAGCGGGTCGACGTCGCCGGACGAGAAGGGGGAGAACTCGATGCGCATCGTCGGATCATCACACACGGCCGCCCGCCCGTCACACCGGTTTTCCGCCAGGTCAGCGGTAGCCCCAGGCCTTGGCGTACTCGGCGAGCCCGGGTGGGAGCGCGGCGGTGTCGTCGAAGGTGCGGGCGGGCTGGATCCGTCCGGACTTGATGGTGTCGCTGCGGTCGCCCAGGTTGGGCACGAACCGGCCCTGGTCGTGCTTGCTGTACTCGAGCATCTCCGGCTCCCACGCCACGCCCAGATATTCACAGACCTCGCGGGTGACCCGTTCCGGCTCGGCGGTCAGCTCTTCGTAGCGCAGTGTGAGACCGTCGAGGGTGCGGCGGGCCTGTTCCAGGGGCTTGAAGTATTTCAGCGCGTTCGCCTCCAGCGCTTCGCGGGTGGAGGTGTTGGTCCTGCGGTTCTCCAGCGAGGACACCACGCCCTCCGGATGGCGCAGCAGGAAGAGGAACTTCGCCTTCGGCCAGGCGTAGTGCAGCCGCTCCCAGATGAAGACGTTGCCCGGGGTCTTGTCGACGATGATCTCCTTGCCGCTGCGCTCCAGTTCCAGGCGCAGGATGCGGTCCCACAGCGCGTGCTCGAGCTCCACCTTGTCCAGACCGAGCTCCTGCATGGACTGCTCGGAGAAGTCAGGGGTCAGGTGGACCTCGACGGTGCGCAGGTGCAGCTCGTGCGGGGCGCGGATGCGGGAGTGGCTGTTGAGCAGCATGCGCAGCAGGGTGGAGCCGGAGCGCACCGAGGCGATCACGAAGACCGGGGAGTCCACCTGCCGCGGCAGGATCGGGATGGAGTAGTCGACGACATGCGTGCGCTTCGGGGGACGCGGGCGGGAGGCCTTGAGCAGCGGGCTCGGCTCTGGCGCCGACAGCTGGCGCGGTGGGCGCAGCGCCTCGTTCAGC
Source organism: Nonomuraea deserti (assembly GCF_004348685.1). Classification (GTDB taxonomy): domain Bacteria; phylum Actinomycetota; class Actinomycetes; order Streptosporangiales; family Streptosporangiaceae; genus Nonomuraea; species Nonomuraea deserti. Next base: position 42,246 of record NZ_SMKO01000063.1, read on the forward strand.
AGCCGAATTCTTCGCTTGATGCCGGTTCTCACAACGCCCATGCGCGCCTGCAGCCCTTTCGTTACCGCGCGTAACCACATTCCCCTCGGGAATGGGCAGCCGAAACCTGGGGTAACGGCCGCCGTAGTCGGACAAAAGTAACGTAAGGGGCTGGGGCCGAGAAGGCGTTGGCGCAGGTTCACAGCGCATTCTCAGGGACGGGACGGCGGCGAGCAGTCCAGCGGGCGATCGGGTGGTTGTCCTGGCGCCGCCCATGGCTGACGGTTACCTCGCGGGTAATCGACGGGCCCACCCGCGCCGGGCAGGCTGTGCGGCATGACGTACGAGATGGAGAACACCCGTGACGTCGTGCGGGAACTGCTGCGGCGCATCGCCGGGGGCGACCACGACGGCGCGGCCGGGATGTTCGCCGAGCAGATCGACTGGCGGCTCAGCTGGCCCGCGGAAGGACATCCCGAGGTGCCCTGGATCCGGCCGCGATCGACCAGGGCCGAGGTGGCGGACCACTTCCGCGCGCTGAACGCCCACCACGTGCCCGAGCTGAACGGCACGTCGGTCACCCGGATCCTGGTCGACGGGGCGGACGCCGTGGTGCTCGGGGAGATCGTGCAGACCGTGCGGGGAGGCGGGGCCGCGTACAGGTCGCCGTTCGCGCTGCACCTCACCGTCGAGGACGGCCTCATCACCCGCTACCACATCTTCGAGGACAGCCTCACGGTCGCCCGTGCCCTGGGCGCCGCCTGACCGCCGCGAGCCCGCTCACGGGATCGCGGCCGGTCGCGGCGGGTGTCAGGTCACGGTCACGGTGTGCAGGAGTGCGTTCAGGCCGGTGCCGGGCTCCCAGGTGCCCTCGTTGGCGAGCCTGATGGAGTATTCCGGGCGGTCGGGCAGCTTCGGGTCGGGCAGGTCGAGCAGGAGCGCGTAGTGACCCGCGGGGAGTGACCTGGGCAGGCGGACCCTCTCCCTGACCGTGGTCGTCTCGCCGGCCTGCCACGTGCGCGGGTCGGTGGCGAGCGGGAAGCGGTGCACGGCCGAGGTCGCGGTGTCGCGCAGCACCAGTGCCGCGTCGCGCGGATTGACGGGGGAGGCGTAGCCGTCGTTCCTGACGGTGAAGGTGACCGGGAGCGCGCCGCCCCGGGCGGCCCTGTCCGGGTACGCGCCGGTCTGCAGGGCGAAGCGGTAGCCGAGGCGGCGGGAGATCTCGTCCAGGCAGCCGCCCGCCTCCCAGCCGCCGAGCACGCCGGGGTGGTAGTCGGTGTTGAGGTACGAGTAGTGGAAGCCGGACAGCTCCTCCTTGGCCGTGGGGCAGTCGGAGCGCGGCGGGTTGGGGTTGCAGGTCTCACCGCCCATCACCACGAAGGCGGTCTCGGCCTGCAGATACGGATATTCGACTGCCGGGTTCTCGTACGTGCCGTAGTCGTCCGGGCTGGCCAGGAAGCAGTCGTTGTGGTGGCCCAGCCGCGCCGGCGCCGAACCGTCATGGGCCTGGCCGGGCGGCAGCGGGCTGCCGGTGTACATCGTGCGCTTGAACTTGGGCGTACGCAGCTGCGTCATCCGCGACGACGGCAGCACGGCGAGGATCTTGTCGACCACGGCCTTCCTGCCGGCCCAGTCGGCGGCGGTCACCACGCCCTGGTCGCCGAAGTTCTTCGTGTAGTACCACTCGCCCCAGGCGCCGATGAAGCCGGCCTGCATGAGGTAGATGACGTCCTCGTTGGCGCGCAGGTAGGGGGCGAGCTGGTCGAGGTGGGCCAGCACGCGGTCCTTGGTCGCGTCGTCGCCGTCGGTGGAGGTGGTGTAGGCGAAGCGCAGGACCGCCTTGAGCCCGGCCTCGCGTACGGTGTCGAGCTGCCGTTGCAGGTGGGCCAGCGCGGCCGCGCCGATCGGGCCCGTCTTGAACTCGGCCAGGTAGAACACGCACATCACCAGCGAGATGTGGTCGCCGGTGCGGTAACTCCGCAGGGTGGCGGGGGAGAAGGTCTCCTTGTCGCAGTCTCCGCTGTGGTGGTAGAGGCCGCGCTCGGGGTTGGGGAAGCCGGCGCTGGTCTGGGCGTAGGTGACCGAGCGGCTGTTGGCGGCCGAGGCGGGGGCGGGTGCGACGGCTAACGGCGCGCACAGGAGAACGAGAAGGGCGAGGACGCGTTTCACCATGGTGGTCGGCTCCTAGGCCGGAGGGTCGGGGGGCCTCGTGATTAATGATGGAGTCCATGAAAATAACGTCAAGCCCTGAAAGTATCAAGAGTTGCTACCAGCGCTCGCCTGGCGGGTCGCTATCCCGATAATCATGCATTCCCTGATAACGAAGGTGCCCGGTGCGCGGGCAGCGCGGCATCACGATCCACGCCGGGCGGGGCCCGCCCGCAGCGCCTCCCGTGCGCACGGGAAAGCGGTCCTCGAAGCGGTGGCCGGGCCGGTGGGACGGCGTCCCCGGGCCGCCCCGGCCACGGTCCGATCGGGCATGCTGGGCCGCATGTCCGAAACACACCTACCCGGCGGCTTCGTGAACGCCGTCGTCCGGGTCGGCGACACCGTCCGCCGCCCGCCCGCGCGACGGGCCGCGTACGTACACGAACTGCTGCTCCTGCTGGAGCGCGGCGGATGGCCAGGCGCGCCGAGGTTCCTGGGGACGGACGAGCGCGGTCGCGAGATCCTCAGCTTCGTGGACGGCCACGTGGCCTGGGAGGACGTCCAGCCCGACGGCGTCACCTCCGACGAGAGCCTGGCCCGGGTGGCGGAGCTCGTACGCGCGTTCCACGACCTGACCGCGGGCACACCCCTGGCCGGCGACGAGGAGGTCGTCTGCCACAACGACCTGTCCCCGAAGAACACCGTCTACCGCGACGAGGGCGCGGGCCTGCGGCCGGTGGCGTTCATCGACTGGGACATCGCGGCACCGGGACGGCGGATCCACGACGTGGCGCACGTCTGCTGGCAGTACCTCGGGCTCGGCCCCGCAGCCGTCGACGCCGGCAGGCGGATCCGGCTGATCTGCGACGCGTACGGGCTGCGTGAGCGGGGCGGCGTGGTGGAGGCGGTCCTGTGGTGGCAGGACCGCTGCGCGCGCGGCATCGAGACGGACGCGGCCGCCGGGATGCCGCACGCGATCAGACTGCGTGACGACGGGGTGGTGGCCCAGATCCGCGCCTGCCACGACTGGGTCGCCGAGCACCGGCACGAGCTGGAACGCCCGCTGCGCTGACCACCGTCCCCCTAACGAGGGGCGTCCGGGTTCGGGTCGCCCAACGTGTGCGGCACCGGCTCTCCCTCCGAGAACAACCAGGAGTCTTCGGAGGCGTGCGGGGCGCCGGAGCCGGAGTCGTGGGGGGTCGCGGGTTCCGGGGTGTTCGAGGTGGCGGGTCCCCAGGTCTGCGGGGTCGCGGGCTCTGCGGTGTGGATGGCAGGGCCGGAGTCCTGAGG
>NZ_SMKO01000064.1 GCF_004348685.1 Nonomuraea deserti
GCCCCGCCGAGACCACCGCTCCCCGGCCCCGCCGTGACCATGGCCCCACCGAAGCCATGGCCCCACGGCGCCGCCAAGATCAAGGCCTCACGGAACATCCGGCCGCCTCACGACACAGAACACCCACGACATGCCGCCGCCTCACGACGCCCATGACATGCGCCATCCACAATGATCGGCCGTCCCACGCCTGACGAGCATCCGCAGGGGGAAACGCCCCAGCACGAACAGGGGACGGGAACGGGGCAGGAACCCACGGCGAACGGAATTCGGGGCGGCGTCGCGGGGGGACGATGGTCACCGATTCGGCGAAGCGGACGGCCCGGGAGGCGCCGTTGCGGCGCTCAGCCGTCTCCACCAGGTGAGCGTCTCCCTGGACGGGGCCCAGCCCCGGTCGGCGGCTGGGGCCCACCTGGCCTGCCGTAAAGGACGAAGGAACCACCCCTAGGCTGTGACGGTGATGATTCTGTTGCCGCCGTCGGAGGGGAAGGCGGCGGAAGGCAGCGGCCCGCCCGTGGGCGGGCTGTCGTTCCCTGCCCTGGACAGGTTTCGCAAGCGGGTGATGACCGCGCTCGTGCGGGCGTCCAAGCGCCGTGACGCCATCGACGTGCTCGGTCTGACGCCGGGTCTGGCGGGCGAGCTGGCCAGGAACGTCGCGCTGAAGACGGCTCCCACGCTGCCCGCCGCCGACCTCTACACGGGCGTGCTCTACGACAATCTCGGGCTGCGCACCTTGGACGGCGAGGCCTGGAGCCGCGCTGAGCAGTCGCTGCTGATCTTCTCTGGCCTCTGGGGTGTGGTGCGGATCACAGACCGGATCCCGCCCTACCGCCTGTCGATGGGCGTCAATCTGCCGCCGCTCGGCGGGCTGGGCGCGTTCTGGCGGCCGCAGGTCTCGAAGGTGCTGGACGGCATCCCGGGGCTGGTGGTGGATCTCCGCTCGGCCACTTACGCGAGCGCGTGGCAGCCCGGGGAGCGTTCGGTGACGGTCCGGGTGTTCAGGGACGGCAAGGTGGTCAGCCACATGGCCAAGGCCACCCGAGGCGAGATCGCCCGAGCCCTCCTGCAGCAGGACAGCACGCCCACGAGCCCCGATGAGCTGGTCAAGGTGCTCGACGCGCTGGGTTACCGCGTCGAAGCGGCGGCGCCCACGCGCGCCGGCCGGTCATGGACGCTCGACGTGCACGTCTCCTAGCCGACCCCCCGAACGCACACGTCTCGCGAACCCACCGCCGGATACGACGCCGCCGCCCCGCTCGGACGGGTCCGGGCGGGGCGGCGGGGTGATGCGGTCGATCAGTCCAGGTAGTCGCGCAGGACCTGGGAGCGGGACGGGTGGCGCAGCTTGGACATGGTCTTCGACTCGATCTGGCGGATGCGCTCACGGGTGACCCCGTAAACCTTGCCGATCTCGTCGAGCGTCTTCGGCTGGCCGTCGGTGAGCCCGAAGCGCATCGAGACGACGCCCGCCTCCCGCTCCGACAACGTGTCGAGAACGGAGTGCAGCTGCTCCTGGAGCAGCGTGAAGCTGACGGCGTCGGCCGGGACGATGGCCTCGGAGTCTTCGATGAGGTCACCGAATTCGCTGTCGCCCTCCTCACCCAGCGGGGTGTGGAGGGAGATGGGCTCGCGGCCGTATTTCTGGACCTCGACGACCTTCTCGGGCGTCATGTCGAGCTCGCGGGCCAGCTCTTCCGGCGTGGGCTCGCGGCCGAGGTCCTGCAGCATCTGCCGCTGGACGCGGGCCAGCTTGTTGATCACTTCGACCATGTGGACCGGGATGCGGATGGTCCGCGCCTGGTCGGCCATGGCACGCGTGATCGCCTGCCGGATCCACCACGTGGCGTAGGTGGAGAACTTGTAGCCCTTGGTATAGTCGAACTTCTCGACAGCCCTGATCAGGCCCAGGTTGCCTTCCTGGATCAGGTCGAGGAACAGCATGCCGCGGCCGGTGTAGCGCTTGGCCAGCGAGACCACGAGCCGGAGGTTGGCCTCCAGCAGGTGGTTCTTCGCGCGGCGGCCGTCTTCGGCGATCCACTCCAGCTCGGCTTTGACATCGACGGGGAGCCCTTCGGCCTCGCCGCCGCCGAGCTGCTCCTCGGCGAACAGGCCCGCCTCGATGCGCTTGGCCAGCTCGACCTCCTGCTCGGCGTTGAGCAGGGGGACCTTGCCGATCTGCTTGAGGTAGTCCTTCACCGGGTCGGCGGTGGCACCGGCGGCGGCGACCTGCGCCACCGGGGCGTCATCGTCGTCGTCGGAGAGGATGAGGACTTCTTCCTCGGTCTTCTCCACCGTGACCTCGGCGGCCTTGGGCTCCTCGGCTTCGTCGTCGGTGTCGGAGTCACCCTCCGCGTCGGAGTCGCCCTCGGCGACGATCTCCTCGTCGTCGACTTCGATGTCTTCGAGGTCTTCCAGCTCTACGTCGCCGTCGAGCTCGATGTCCTCGTCGTCTCCGTCGGCCCGCGGGGCCTCGGGTGCCTTCGGCTTGGTCTCGGCAGGCCCAGCGTCCTTCGGCTCGGCCTTCTTGGCGGCGGCGGCGGCCGCGGCCTTCTTCGCCGCCGGAGCGGCCTTCTTGGCAGGGGCCGCCTTCTTGGCGGCCGGCTCGACTTCAGCGGTGCCCACGACCGCGGTCACGGTCTCGGGCTGCTGCTCTTTGGCGGCCGCCGCCGTCTTGGTCTTGACGGGGGCGGCGGTGCGGCGCTTTGCTGGACCACGAGACTTCTTCGGCGCAGCCGAATCCGCGGCGGTCACCACCACGGTCACGCCCTCTTTGCTGAGGTTCCGCAAGAACGCGGCGGCGTGCGACATGGGGATGTCCGCCTCCTCGAAGGCCTGACGGACATCCTCAGACTCGAGGAAACCCTGCGAGCGCCCACGCTCGAGCAGTCGCTGAATGACGGGCTCGTTCAGCTCTTGTGGCTTCGAGCGAGTCGAACTTGCAGGCGACACGAACACCTCTCGAACGAACGCGTGGCGACAATGGACCCAGATGCCCGCTGGGGGGCTGTTGCCTCTCTCGGAGATCGGTGAGGCCGTGCGGACCGCGACGGACCTGCACAGCATTGTGGCACGACCCCGCACTCCATACGGCCACCTCCCGGCGGTTGACCTCCACCCTAGGCCGACCAAGACAGTAGTGCGTACGTAAGCGGGGCACCGATACCCGAAAGCAACCGTTATGACTGTTTCATTCAGTCACTCTTCGTGGCTGGCGGCACGTGAATTGCTAGCGCGGTAACGTCATCATCTTGTTCATATCCAGACAACATCCGGTCAACCAGGAAGTCCAGCAACATGTGAGGACTACTCACGACCTCAGGCGGCGCTTCGGTCACAACACTGCAAATCTCTGCGAGACCGGCATCCAGCCCGCGCTTCCTGTTCTCCACGAGCCCGTCGGAGTAGAGCACGGCGGTATGGCCGGGCGGCACCACGAACCGGAACTGCCTACGGCTGGTCGGCCAGCCTAGCGGAGTGCCGGGCTCTGCGTCGCACAGGATCGCCGTGCCCTGGGGCGAAACCAGCACGGGCGGCGGATGCCCGGCCATGGCCAGCGTGCCCTCACCGGTGACGGGCTCGACGACCATGTAGGCCAGGGTCGTGACCTGCTCTTCCTCTTCCGTGGCCTCGAAGACCCGGTCGAGCCCGGTGAGCACGGCCGCGGGCGGCGGGTTGGTCAGCGCCAGGGCCCGCATGGCGTTGCGGATGCGGCCCATGCCGGCGGCGGCCTTGACGCCCTTGCCCATGACGTCGCCCACGACCGCCGCGACACGCCCGTCCTGCAGGACGAACGCGTCGTACCAGTCGCCGCCGACCTGGACGTGGCGGCTGCCCGAGCGGAAGCGCTGAGCCAGCACGAGGCCCTTGACCACCGGCAGGCGGTCGGGCAGCAGGCTGCGCTGCAGCGTCTCGGCGGTGCGGTGCTCGCGCTCGAACAGCGTGGCCCGCTCGACCGCCAGGGCGCACTGGCCGGCCAGCGCCTCCAGGAAGACGCCGTCCTCCTGGGAGATCTTCTGGGGCCGGGTGAAGGAGAATCGGAGCGCTCCCAAAGCCCGTCCGGCGGCCAGCAGCGGCAGCCCCACCCAGGCGCGCTCGTCGCTGTGGGCGAGGTAGTTGCCCAGGACTTCCTCGTCGCCGCCCGCCTCCAGCAGCTGGGCCTTCAGCGACTCGGGAGACTCGGCGAAGACCGGCCTGCGGCTGTTGACCGCCATGGTCATCACGCTGGAGCTGGACAGCGGGATCTCCTCGCCGGAGGGGCCGGACGCCTCGGGGATGCCCTCGCCGTTGATCAGCTTGAGCGCGGCCCTGTCGGTGTCGAGCAGCGCCACCGCCGAGCGGTCGGCGGCCAGGGCGGTGCGGCCCACGTCGATGATGACCTGGACAACCTGCTCGACGGTCAGCGCCTCGGCGAGCATGGCGGTGGCGCCCTGCAGCCGGGCGGTGCGCAGGGCGGCGGCGCCGAGCTGGTCGGTCAGCCTGCCGCGCATCTCCTCGGCCTCGCGCTGCGGGGTCACGTCGGTGTTGGCGCCGACCCACTCGACGACCCGGCCGTGGCGGATGATCGGCACGGCCCGCACCTCGAAGTGGCGGTAGCCGCTGGCACGGGTGCGCACGCGGTAGTTCCACTCGAACATGGTGCGCCCGCGCAGCGCCTCCCTCCAGGCCTCCTCGGTCTGCTGGCTCTCCTCCGGATGCACGACGTCCAGCCAGCCGTTGGCGAGGTATTCCTCCAGGCCCTGGCCGGTGATGGCGCGCCACTGCGGCGCGTCCTCGACGACCGCGCCCGTGGGCGAGGTGATCCACACCAGCTGCGACTGCGCCTCGACCAGCGAGCGGTAGCGCTCCTCGCTGCGGCGCAGCGCCTCCTCGGTCTGGCGGCTCTCGGTCACGTCGAGCCCGATCAGCGCGATCGCCCGCAGCTCGCCGGCGTCGTCGTGGACCGGCGAGAACGACAGCGACCAGTGCCGGGTGTCGCCCTCCGCCGACCGCACGCGCACGCGGCCCTCGGTGACCGGCGCGTCGCTCTCGATGACGGCCTGCACGGCATGCGTGATGATCTGGCTCAGGTCGGCGGCCAGCACCTCGACGGGCTGCCGGCCCGCCATGCGCTCCGCGGGCACGCCGACGACGTCGCTGAAGACGTCGTTGACCCGCTGGACGCGGCCGTCGGCGTCGAAGAACGCGAAGGCGAACTCTGCCTCCGACAGCATGCCCTTGAAGAGGGCGGAGTCTGAGATGTCCACATCCGACTCCCGGGGACGGGGAACGGAGGTCTCGGCGCTCATGGTCGGCACCTCCGTCGCGTGCCAGGGTCTCCCACGCGGCACATCTCCATAATCGTGTATCGGCGTAGCGCAGCTCCGGGCGACCGGATCCTGCAGTACATCATCGGCGATGGGCACGCGCGGACGGAAGCCCCCGCCGGTGCCCGGTCGCCTCTAGGGTCTACGCATCCTGTCAAAGTCGCTCCACTTTGCGCAGCAAGATCAGGTTACCGCGCCCGATTGCCGGGACGCTTGCCCGCCACGGCTATCGGGCCTTGGCCGCGCGCTTGGCCTCTTGCTTGGCGGCGCGCACCCGGCCCAGACTGTCGGCGTCGACCACGTCGGCGACCGATCTGTGTGCACCCTCCTCGCCGTAGAGTCCGGCTGCCTCTCGCCAGCCTGACGGCTGGACCTCCAGCTGCTTCCCCAGCAATGCCAAGAAAATCTGGGCCTTCTGCTTGCCGTATCCCGGAAGGGCGTTCAGTCGTTTGAACAGGTCCTTGCCGTCGGTGGCCTCGGCCCAGATCCGCTCGGGCCTGCCGTCGTAGTGTTCCACCAGGTAGGCCGCGAGCTGCTGGATGCGGCCCGCCATCGCCTTGGGATAGCGGTGCACGGCCGGCGGCTGGGCCAGCAGCGCGGCGAACTCCTCCGGCTCGTAGGAGGCGAGCTCCTCGGCGGTGAGGTCGTGACCCAGCCGCTGAGAGATGGTGTGAGGCCCCGTGAACGCCCACTCCATGGGGATCTGCTGGTCGAGCAGCATGCCGACGAGCAGGGCGAGCGGGCTGCGGCCGAGGAGCTCGTCTGCCTCGCTCCGCTGGGCGAGCTGGATGCGCATGGAGACAGCTTCGCATGAAAGGGCACCGGGTGAAGTGAACACAGGCGTCGTGGAGGCTTGACACCCGTCCGAGAAAGGGTGGAATGAGAGCGCAAGTCGCCCTGCAGACGTTCCTAGGGGTTTGCCCTTAGGTCTCCAGAGGAATCTCACTCCTATGCTCGCTCTGGCCACACGGTTCCTGCGCGAACCGGTCAGTCTCAGGCTGGCCGAAGAGTTCCTGACCGTACCCGTGGACACGATCGACCGCTGCGTGGCCGACGTGTGCGCGTGTGCGCAGCATCTGGGCGTCACCGCGACCCCGGAGATCGTGGAACGCATCGCCCGCGAGCACCTGCTCGCGATCGTGAACTCCGCGCCTCCGCCGCGGAGCTCCCGTTGACGTGACGTCGCAAGCGTCCTGCGGCGTGTTCCCGCAGGGCGCGGGACGCGGGTCACCGGCATGACCCTCCGATAACATCGGGGTCACCGGGCCGTGTTCTCCGCACCGTTCGCGCCTGGAATACGAGAGAGTGAGGGTGTGCGCCGACACCGACGAGATCCCCGGGAGAGCACTCCGCCCGACGACGTGTTCAAGGAGATGGTGCAGGCGGCTCGAGAGCTGCTCGCCGTACGCACTCCCCTGGACGCGGAGCTGATGGTCTCCGACATGATCGGGGCCTGGTGGGGCCGGCGGGTCCGCGGCGGCGACGTGGAGCAGGTGCTCGGTGAGGGGCTGGTCGACTACGCGGCCAAGGCCGGCACGCCGGCCTCGCTGACCCTCCTGATGTGCCTGGCCTACCTCGGCACGGCACGCCAGGGCGCCAAGGCCGAGGGCGCGGCGCTCGCGATGATGGAGTCGGGGGTGGCCAGGCCGGGCTGGGCCGACCGGGTGGGCGCGGTGAAACCGGCCGGCTGCTACGTCTCCCGCGACGCCTACGGCGACCAGGACACGGTGATCTGCACGTTCTCCTACCGGTGGAACGACGGCGAGCCCCCGGCCGACCGCCACGCGCTCGTCATGGTCGTCGACTACAACATGAGCGGCATGACCCGCGACGCCTGGGTCTCCTCCCAGGTCGACAAGCTGCTCGAGCAGGCCAGGGCCGAGGCGGCGGGCAACCCGATGCTGCTGTTCGAGGAGATCCAGCCGGAGCAGGCCAGGGCGCTGCTGGAGTCGGCGATGAAGGCCACGAAGGAGCCCAAGACCCCGCCGCCGGTGAGCGACAGCTACAGCGCCTACCACGCGTTCGCCAGGGCCAGGCTGAAGGCGCTGCCGCCCGGGCGCAAGCGGCCGGCGCCCCTGCACATCGAGGCGCCCTACAGCAGGGAGCGGCGGGCCATGCTGGCGGCGGAGTTCCTGGCCTCCGACGCGGCCGAGCACCTGTCCGACCCCTCGGCCGCCTCCCGCTGCGCCGACCACATCATCGACTACGGCTGCGAGCAGGACTTCAACCGGCCGCTGCGGGTCAGCCCCACCAAGTGCGAGACGTTCCTGCTCGACTGGCTGCCGCGCAAGGTGATGCTGAGCGTGGCGGAGCAGGAGGCGATGCCGCACGTGCTGGCGGCGTGGGTGCGCTTCGCCGCCCACCGCACGGGCCTGCCCGAGCAGGGGCTGAAGGCCACGCTCGACGCGGTGTGGGAGGCCATCGGCAAGTTCCCCGAGGCCTACCGGGATCCGACCTCGTTCGGCCTCGACCGGCCGCTGCTGGAGCGCCTGCTGCCGGACGGCGACCTGTCGGCGCTGGCCAGGCGGGTCTTCGCCTTCCCCTTCCTGCAGGGCACGCACAACGGCGTCGACCTCGACCACCTCAATCCCGCCGACGAGGCCGACCGCCGCACGCTGCTCGAGATCGACCACGGCGGCGCGATCGATCAGGAGCACCTGGCCTGGCACGAGGAGATCGCCACGCGGCTGTGGGAGGGCGACCCTCCGCAGTTGTGGGAGGCCGCGCAGCGCCTGCTCGACCTCGGGCACGACCGCCACGACGTGCTCCACGTGCTGATCGAGATCGCCGAGCGGATAGGCGGCGACCCGGAAGAGCTCGCGGCGGCTCTCGACGACATCGCCGACATTCCCGACGAGATCTAGCGCGCCATAGAATTTCGTTCTATGGCGATGTACAGCCGCGTCGGCGAAGGCCGCTACCGCGCGTCGGAGCACACCCAGGGCCCGTGGGACCCCGGCTCGCAGCACATGGGCCCCGTCACCGCCCTGCTCGTGCACGAGCTTGCCCGCACGGCGCCACGGCCCGGCCTGCAGTTGTCCAGGCTGGTGGTCGACGTGTTCGCGCCCGTGCCCGTGGCCGAGTTGCGGGTCGAGACCGACGTCGCCCGTGACGGCAAGCGCGTGCAGTGCCTGTCGGCGAGCGTCCACTCCGGCGGCCGCGAGTTCGCCAGGGCGAGTGCCTGGCGCATCCGCGAGGCCGGCACATCCGCCACCCCGGCTCAGGACCCGCCCGCGCCGGTCCCGCCCCGTTCCGAGGAGCACGCGCGCTCGTGGCTGGGCTCGGGCATCGGGTACGGCAGGGCGCTCGACTGGCGTTTCGTCACCGGCAGCCCTTTGACCCCCGGCCCGGCCACGGTCTGGGGCAGGCTCGGCATGCCGCTGGTCGAGGGCGAGGAGATCACCCCGCTGGAGCGCCTGGCGGTGTTCGCCGACAGCGGCAACGGCGTCAGCCTCGCCGTCGACTTCGCCACGCATCTCTTCGTGAACGTGGACCTGACGATCTCCTTGTTCCGGTCGCCCGAAACGGAGTGGATCTGCATGGAGGCGGCGACCGTGCTCGGCCCGGCCGGGCGCGGGCTGACCCGTTCGACCCTGTATGACGAGAATGGCGAGGTGGGGACGGCCACTCAGACCTTGTTCGTCGCACCGCGCAGGCCATGAAGCGCCATGATGGTGCCATGGTGATCGACCTCAACGCGGATCTCGGCGAGGGCTACGGCATCTGGCGGCTCGGCGACGACACGGCGCTGCTCGACATCGTCACGAGCGCCAACGTGGCCTGCGGTTTCCACGCCGGCGACCCGGTGACGATCCGGCGCACGTGCGCGGCGGCCGTCGACCGCGGCGTGGCGATCGGCGCTCAGGTGTCCTACCGCGACCTGGCGCATTTCGGGCGCAGGGAGATGGAGCTCGAGCCGGAGGAGCTCTGCGCCGAAGTGCTCTACCAGCTCGCGGCCGTCGACGGCATCGCCAGGGCGATGGGCGGCCGGGTGTCCTACGTCAAGCCCCACGGCGCCCTCTACAACCGGATCTGCCGCGACGAGGTGCAGGCGGCAGCGGTGATCGACGCGGTGGCCGACTACGATCCCTCGCTGCCGGTGCTCACGCTGCCCGGCTCGGTCGTGCACGAGGCGGCGGCGGCCGCCGGCGTTCCGACGGTGAACGAGGCGTTCGCCGACCGCGCCTACACCCCGGCGGGGATGCTGGTCCCGCGCAGGGAGCCGGGCGCGGTCATCCACGACGTCGCCGCGGTGGCGGCCCGGGCCCGCCAGATGGCCGTGGAGGGCTCCGTGACGGCCTCCGACGGGAGTTCCGTCCCGCTGACCGCCCGTTCCATCTGCGTCCACGGGGACACGCCTGACGCGGTCCTGCTGGCGCAGGGGGTCCGCGACGCGCTGCTGGCGGCCGGGGTCGTCCTGCAGGCGTTCACGTGATCCGCAGGGCCGGGGAGCACGGGCTGCTCGTGGAGACGGGCTCGCTCGAGCTGTCCCACCGGCTGGACGCAGCGCTGCGGGCGGACCGGCCCGCCGGGGTGGCGGAGATCGTGCCGGGGCCCGCGACCGTGCTCGTGGTGGCGCCCGGGGTGGATCAGACGTGGTTGCGCGACCGGCTGGCGGCGGTCGTCGCCGAGGAGCGGGGCAAGGACGGCGCCGGGGCGGCCGAGGGGCCCGTCGTGACGATTCCGGTGGTCTATGACGGCGCGGATCTCGATTCGGTGGCGGAGCTGGCCGGCATCTCCGCCGACGAGGTGGTCGCCCGGCATTCCGGGCGCGAGCTGGTCGTGGGGTGGCTGGGGTTCGCCCCCGGGTTCGCCTACCTCACCGGGCTCGATCCGGTGCTGGAGTCGCCCAGGCTGGACACGCCGCGCACGTCGGTGCCGGCCGGGTCCGTGGCGATCGCGGGCCCCTACTCCGCGGTCTATCCGACCGCCTCGCCCGGCGGGTGGCGGCTGCTCGGCCGCACGTCCGTGCGGGTGTGGGACGTCACGGCCGACCCTCCGTCGCTGTTCAGGCCGGGCATGCGCGTGCGGTTCGTCCGCGAGGGAGCCCCGCCGTCCTGACAGGGGCGGCGGGAGCGCAGCGACCAGGGGTACCGAGGAAGAGGGTGGCAGATGGCGACCGAGCCCGCCGGACGGAGTGAGGCCACGGGCACGTGATGATCGAGGTGCTGGCGCCCGGTCCGTACGCGACCGTGCAGGATCTCGGGCGGCCCGGTTACGCCCACCTCGGCGTGCCCCGTTCGGGGGCGGCCGACGCGCCGAGCCTGCGGCTGGCCAACCGGCTCGTGGGCAACGCGGAGGGGCTGGCGGGGATCGAGCTGACGTTCGGCGGGGCCTGGTTGCGCTTCCACGACGGAGGGTGGGCGGCGCTGGCCGGCGCCCCGGTGGCCGTGACGGTCGCCCCCGGCGGGGAAGGCACGGGTCCGCACGAGACCGTCGGCTGGGCGGCCGCGCGGGCCGGCATGGGGGTGCCGTTCTGGGTGCCGGCGGGGGCGGAGCTGCGTCTGGGGACGCCCGCCTGGGGCTTGCGCACCTATCTGGCCGTGCGCGGAGGGATCACGGTGGCACCGGTGCTCGGCAGCCGATCGACCGACTCGCTGTCGGGGCTCGGCCCCGAGCCGCTGCGGGCGGGAGCGCTGCTGCCGGTCGGCCCGCCGCGGGGTGACACCTCGGCCGACGCCGTGGCCGACGCCGTGGCAGACGCCGTGACTGACATCGTCGCCGACCTCGCGCCCCTGCCCGGGCCCCGGCCCGCCGTGCTGCGCGTCCTGCCGGGGCCGCGCGACGACTGGTTCGCGCCGGGCGCGCAGGACGCGCTGTGCGCGGGCCCGTACGTGGTGAGCCAGGACAGCAACCGGGTCGGCGTGCGCCTGAGCGGGCCCGAGCTGGTGCGGGCCAAGGAGGGCGAGCTGCCGAGCGAGGGCATGGTGGCCGGGGCCGTGCAGGTGCCTCCGAGCGGGCAGCCGATCGTCTTCCTCGCCGACCATCCGCCGACGGGCGGCTACCCGGTGATCGCCGTCGTGACGGCCGCGGACCTCGCCGTGGCCGCCCAGCTGAGGCCGGGTGACGAGGTCAGGTTCACAGGACGACCCGCCCGCTGACGCAGGTGACGACGGAGCCGCCCACCCAGACCTCTCCCTGCTCGCCGGTGGAAACGTGCACCCGTCCCGCACGCCCGAGCGCGGTGCCCTGGCTCGCCACGTACGGCGCCGTGGCCCGGCCGGTCCGCAGCAGCCACTGTGCCAGCGACGCGTTCAGGCTGCCCGTCACGGGATCCTCGACGGTGGTGCCCTGGGCCGGGGTGAAGGCCCGCACCTCGAAGGCGCACGGCGAGCCCTCAGGGTACGGTCCCACCACGCCCACGTCGTGCGGGACGGGGCCGGGTCGGAGCGCGAGCACCGCGTCGGCGTCGGCGAGCAGCACTGCCACCCAGCCGGGGCCGTTGTCGGCCCACTCGACGTCGACCATGTCGTCCCGGGAGATCCGCAGGCCCTCGGCGATCCGCTCGACGAGCTCGTCCTCCACGGGTCCCGAGCGCAGCAGCGGCGGCGCCTGGAACGCGAGCCCGGCGTCCGTCCTGCGCAACCGGATGAGCCCGGCCCCGCACTCCTGCGTGATCTCGCCGCCATCGCGTGGCGCTCCGCCGGCCTCGAGCCAGGCGTGGCAGGTGCCCAGAGTCGGGTGCCCGGCGAAGGGCAGCTCGGTGACCGGGGTGAAGATCCGCACCCGGTAGTCGGCCTCCGGCGTGGCCGGCGGCAGCAGGAACGTGGTCTCCGACAGGTTGGTCCACGCGGCGAACCGCTGCATCTCCTCGGTGCTCAGACCTTCGCCGTCGAGCACCACGGCCAGCGGGTTGCCGCGATAGGGGACGGCGGTGAAGACGTCCACCTGGCTGAATGCGCGCATCATACGACGGAGTCTTCCAGGAAGGGCTTTTCCCGTCGCCGTGCCACCCCCAGACTGGTCGGTGTGGCGGATTTCGATGTGGTGGTACTGGGTTCCGGGCCGGGTGGGCAGAAGGCCGCGATCGCAGCGGCGAAACTAGGCAAGAACGTAGCGATAGTCGAGAAGCGGCACATGATCGGCGGCGTGTGCATCAACACCGGCACGATCCCGTCGAAGACCCTGCGCGAGGCCGTGCTCTATCTCACGGGCCTCAACCAGCGGGAGTTGTACGGCGCCAGCTACCGCGTCAAGGAGGAGATCACCGTAGCCGACCTCGGCATGCGCACGCAGCACGTGATCGGCAGGGAGATCCAGGTCATCCGCAGCCAGCTCGCCCGTAACAAGGTGGCGGTGCTGCAGGGCACGGGCCGGTTCCTGGACGCGCACACGATCGGCGTCGTCCACGAGGAGGGCAAGGAGACGAAGGTCACCGCCGAGAAGATCGTGATCGCCACGGGCACGTCGCCCGCGCGGCCGGCGAGCGTCGAGTTCGACGACAGGACGGTCATCGACTCCGATGCCATCCTGCACCTCGACCGGGTGCCGGAGACGCTAGTCGTGGTGGGCGCCGGGGTGATCGGCATCGAGTACGCCTCCATGTTCGCCGCGCTCGGCACGAAGGTGACGGTGATCGAGCGGCGCGACCGCATGCTGGAGTTCTGCGACCTGGAGATCGTGGAGGCGCTGAAATACCATCTGCGCGACCTGGCGGTCACCTTCAGGTTCGGGGAGAACGTCGCGGCCGTCGAACGCCGCCCAGGCGGCGCGCTGACCCTGCTGGAGAGCGGCAAGAAGATCCCGGCCGACTGCGTCATGTACTCCGCGGGCCGCCAGGGCAAGACGGCCGAGCTGTGCCTGGAGGCCGCGGGCCTGACCGCCGACGACCGGGGCCGGATCTCCGTGGACGCCGACTACGCCACGGAGGTGCCGCACATCTACGCGGTCGGCGACGTGATCGGCTTCCCCGCGCTCGCGGCCACGTCCATGGAGCAGGGCCGGCTGGCCGCCCAGCACGCGTGCGGCGAGCCGGTCGGCGACATGGACGACCTGCCGCCCATCGGCATCTACACCATCCCCGAGATCAGTTTCGTCGGGAAGTCGGAGGACGAGCTGACGCGCGACAAGGTGCCGTTCGAGGTGGGCATCTCCCGCTACCGCGAGCTGGCCAGGGGCCAGATCATCGGCGACTCGTACGGCATGCTCAAGCTGCTCGTGTCGCCGGAGGACCGGCGGCTGCTCGGCGTGCACGTGTTCGGCACGGGGGCGACGGAGCTGGTGCACATCGGGCAGACGGTCATGGGCTGCGGCGGCACGGTCGACTACCTGGTCAACGCGGTGTTCAACTATCCGACGCTGGCCGAGTCGTACAAGGTGGCGGCGCTGGACGCGATGAACAAGATGCGGGTGGTGGCCCGGCTCACGGCGGGGATGTGAGCCGGGGTCAGGGGGTGAAGCCGGTCTCCACCCCGCGGTTCTCTGTACTGATATTTCAGGGCGAGGTCGGGGAGCTCGGGGAGCTCTCGGCGGCCTCCCACATCCGCAGGTACGCTTCGGCGCCCGCCGCCATGTCCCGCACGATCTCGTCGCCGGCGATGATCCGCATGTCCTCGATCCAGTCGGGCACCAGGCCGTAGTTGGCGACCCCGTCGGTGTTGACGTCCCAGACCCGCTCGCCGGTGCTCAGCCGGTCAAGGCGCTCGGAGCCGTCGAAGGTGGTGAACGGGTACGTCACGGGGTTGCCGGCGTTGCCGGCCCTCGGCCCGGGCAGCTGCCCCATCCCGTTGACGTCCAGGCCGTAGCCGTAGCCGGAGATCTGGTGCTCCTGCCGGAGCGGCTCGGTGCGGGCCCACTCGGCGACGAAGTGCTCGGCGTCGTGCCCGTACTGGGTGATCATGCCGCCGAGCGCGTAGACGCGCTCGAAGAAGTGCGGGTCGGTCCAGCTGTGGGAGGAGATGACGCCCGGGTACCGGGCGGCTTCGAGCAGGTCGAGCGTGCGTTCCGCGGCCTTCACGCTCATGTGGTCGATCTCGACCAGCATGCCGCGTTCGATCATGCCCTGGACCATGTGCTCGCCGAGCGCGGTCAGGCCCCTCGTGTTGCAGTGCGGCGCCGGCGGATAGAGCGGGAGCGAGACGCCGGGCGGGAGCAGGCCGGCGATCGGGTCGGGCAGGACGCCGCCCGGGTCGATCGGGTTGTCGTGCGCCGGGCCGGTGCAGGTGCGGGCCTGCCAGAACGAGCCGCCGCTGAGCAGGTTGCCCAGGTTGACGATCGCGCCCTGGGTGCCGGAGTCGAAGCGCACGCCGCACAGCGCGTTGTCGTACTTGTGGCAGACGAACATGCTGCGCACGCCGAGCGCGTGCACCTCGTCGAGCCCCCGGTCGATCTGCGCCCTGGTGCAGCGCGGGATGCCGAGCAGCGTGCGGCAGCCGAACGGCTCGGAGGTCTCGATGCCCAGGACGACGGCGAGCTTGCCGGCCTCGACGACCTGCCTGGCCTCGGCCGGGTCGCGCACGATGCGGAACCAGCCCTGCCCGGGGCCTCCGTGCTCGGCGTCGATGTGGTCCTGCAGCTCGCGGGCCCGCTCGGCCTGCCGCCTGATCGAGGCCATCTCGTCGCAGGCGTACCGCTTCAGCGGGTAGATCGCGCAGAGCTGCCGGTTGGCGACCAGGTGGTTGACCATGACGCGCAACCCGCCCCGCCAGGCGCGTTCCACCCACGTGTAGTACGCCTGCTGGTGGGTCAGGGAGTCGTGGGCCGGCCAGTCGTGAAACGTCGGCCAGCCCACCGGGTCGTGGGTGCCCACGGGCGAGCCGGTCCGGGTGAAGTTCTCGTACCAGGCCAGCTCTCCGTTGGGGTGGTGGTCGGCGCAGTCGGTCAGGGCCTTCTCGACGCCCTGCGCGTGGAACGGCCGCCCGCACATCAGCAGGCCGCCGAACGCCTCGTAGGAGAACAGGTGGCTGTGGGCGTCGACGAACCCGCGGACCTCGGCCGCCGCCGTGGCGGGGCCGATCCGCGGGATCGTCAGCGTGCCGGTTACGAGGAGCAGCACGGCGACTGCTGCGAGGGCTGAGCGGGGGGACATCACACCTCGCCAGGCTGGGGGTTCGGGGGCCACCCCAGCATCCGCCGCCGTCACGGGCCCGGCAAGACCCAAACATGAGTGCGTCTCACGTGTCCTGGTGGCGTACGGTCACCGCGTCGAGGTTGAGGTAGTTGCCGCCGCCCAGCTCCAACCGGATCGTGTTGTGCCCGAGCGCCAGCCTGACCCCGTCGAGCACGGCGGTGCCCCACTGGCCCCAGCCGTCTGTGGCGGGGAACCGCAGGTCCGTGGCCTGGGCGCCGTTCACCAGGACGCGGCGCCCGGCGTCGCCCGCGCCGGCGGCGTAGCGGAAGCGCAGCTGGTGGGGCCCGGCGCGGCCGACGTTCACGTGGATGGTCAGCGCCTGGTCCGCGGCGTTCCAGCCGGCGAGATAGCCCCTGCCGGTGAAGCCCGGCTGGCTGCTCTCCCCTCCGATGCCCTCGGACCGCGCGTTCTCGGCCTCGTAGACGCCGTTCTCCGGCTGGAGCCCGCCGTTGCCGTCGGGCTCGACGATCTGGAGCATGCTGACGGGGGCCGCCGCGGTCAGGCTCTGCAGGAACGTGCCGGGCGCGGGCGCGGACCAGTCGGGGCCCATCAGGTCGTCGGAAGGGCGCCGGTGCTGCCACGCCTGGGTGGCGTTGCGCTGCAGGAACGGCAGATACTTCGTCTGGCCGTGCCGGGTGACCAGCACGTTGAGATGGCGGACCAGCAGCGCCTTGAAGCCGCCGCCGTCGTTGACGCCCTCGTGCAGCAGGGTGCCGCCGTTGGTGAGGTTGGCGGTGGCCCAGTCGGCGGCGGCACGGGCGTCGGCGAGGTAGGAGGCCGTGCCCGTCGCCTCGTAGAGCGCGGCGGCGGCACCGATGTAGGTGCCGAAATTGTAGGTGAAGTCCCACTTGACGAGCGTGCCGTCGGCTTCGAAGTGGTCGTAGACGTGCCCGTCCTCCTGCAGGTTCTCCTTGACCCAGGCGAACAGGCTCCGCGCCCGCGACAGGTAGGAGGCCTCGCCCGTCGCGGCGTGCAGCTTGGTGGCGGTGATCGCCGCGGGGGCGTTGGTGGCGACGTTCTTCTGGTCGCGCACGTCCCTGCGCCACCAGATGCCGCCGCCGTGGGTGTCGTCGCGCTCGGCCCAGATCCGGTCGAACAACTGCTTCGACCGGTCCAGGTACGTGTCATCCCCGGTCAGCTCGTACGCCCGCGCGCTCGCCAGCGCCCACCACCCGAGATCGTCGTTGAAGTCGTTCTCGAAGTCCGGGTAGTAGGCGACGAAGCCGGCGTACACGTCGTCGAGCATCCGGCGGTATTCCGGGCTGCGGGTGCGCTCGTAGGCGTCCATCACCAGCTCCCACAGCTGCGCCTCCCACCAGAAGTCGGTGTAGAGCCCGCCTTCCGGCCCGTGGGCGTGCTCGTGGACGCGGTGGTCGCTGTTGGTGTAGAAGTACTTCTTCTCCGGGTCCCAGAAGGCGTCGACGAAGGCCGACATGGCGGCGTCGGCGTCCCCGGGGACGGTGGCGTGCGCCGGCTGGACGGCCGGGCCTGCCTGCAGCAGGGCGAATAACGCGACGCAGGCCGCCGCGATGCGCGCTCTCATGATGGTCTCCTCAGGGGTTCTCAGTCGAGGTTGTTCTGGGTCAGGACGCGGTCACCCTGCTCCTGGGCCTTGGCCAGGGCCTGCTGCGCGGTGGCCTTGCCCCCGAGGAACAACTGCAGGTTGGGGATGAGGGCGTCGTCCTCCATCGGCGGGTAGCCGGCGCAGGCCGGCCGGACCTTGGCGTACTCGAGCGTGTCGAGGATCGGCTTCCAGAACGGGTCGTCGGTGAAGAAGGGGTCCTTCGCGGCCGCCACGTTGCCGGGGATGTTCAGGCTGGTCCTGGCCCACTTCAGCGCGTTGTCCTTCTCGGCCGTCCACCACTTGACGAACTCCCAGGCCGCGTCCTTCTGCTTGGCGGCGCGCGGGATCACCAGGCCGAACCCGCCCATGAGGCTGGCCCTGTCACCCTGCGGCCCCGCCGGCGGCGGCACGATGCCGAAGTCGAGGTCCTTGCCGTACTTGCGGTAGGTGGTGATGTTCCACGGGCCCGTGAAGATCATGGACACCTTGCCGGTGGCGAACGCGTCGGTGCCCTCGCCCAGGCCGGTCTCGAACCCGGTCTGGTAGACGCCGCCCTTGATCATGCGGCTCCACAGGTCGAGCGTCTGCGCGCCCTGCGGGCTGTTGAAGGTCGTGCGGGAGCAGTCGTCGGTGACCATCTGGCCGCCGGCCTGGCGCAGGTACATGCTGAACAGGCCCGCGTCGTCCATCGACAGCCCGGCGCGGACGAGCTTGCCGCCCTCCCGCTTGGTCAGCTTGATCGCCGCCTGCTCCAGTTCGGCCCAGGTGCGCGGCGGCTCCACCCCGGCCTCCTTCAGGTGGGCCTTGTTGTAGAACAGGGCCCGCGCGTCGACGGTCAGCGGCAGGCCGTACACCTTGCCGTCGTGGGTCAGCTCGCGCACCGCCTCGCCGTAGAACCGCTCGCGCTCGACGCCGTCCTTCTTCATCCGCTCGTCGAGCGGCTCCAGCACGTTCTTGGGCGCGTACGTGGCCGTGCGCCAGCGGTCCCAGAACATGACGTCGGGCGCCTGGCCGGAGGTGGATGCGGTGAGGAACTTGGTGAGCATGTCCTCCTGCACGACGTACTCGACCCGGATGCCGGGGTGGGTCTTGTTGAAGGCGTCGGTCATCGTTCTGAACTGCTGTTCGCCCTCGCCCGACCAGTCGCCCCAGAAGGTCAGCTCGACCACCCCGCCGGAGCCGGAGGAGTCGTCGGACGGCGCGCAGCCGGTGGAGATCACGGTCAGGAGGGCGACGGTGGTGACGGCCAGCCGCCCGGGCAGAGTCCAGCGCATCGGCGGCTCGTTCCTTTCTCGGAGATCACAGGGGGTCACTTCGAGCCCGTGCCGGTGAAGGCCAGGCCGCGGGTGAGGTAGCGCTGTCCGAAGGCGAACAGCAGGAGCGTGGGCACCATGGCGACGATGGATCCGGCCATGAGCGGCCCGTAGTCGGTCTTCTGGTTGAAGGAGAAGGCGGCCAGGCTCATCTGGATCGTCATCATGTCGGGGTCGTTGAGCACGATCAGCGGCCACAGGAAGCCGTTCCAGCCGGCGACGAACGTGAACACCGACAGCGTGGCCAGCGCGGGACGGCACAGCGGCAGGTAGATGCTCCAGAAGATGCGGAACTCGCGGCACCCGTCGACGCGGGCGGCCTCGCCCAGGTCCTTGGGCAGCGCCAGGAAGAACTGCCGCATCATGAACACCGCGAACGCCCCGACCGCCCCGGGCAGGATGACCGCCCAGTACGTGTTGAGCAGCCCGGCCCCGCCCTGGCCGGCGATGTCGTTGCCGCCCACCAGCGGCATGCTCCTGACGATGACGAACGACGGCACCAGCGTCACGACGGGCGGCACCATCATCGACGCCAGCAGCAGCCGGAACAGCAGCCGGTTGCCCCGGAACGCCAGCCGGGCGAAGGCGTAGCCCGCCAGCGCGCCGAGCAGCACGTTGGTCGCCACGCCCGCCACGGCCAGCAGCATGGAGTTGGCGAAGTGCCGGGCGAACGGGACGGTGGTGAACGCCGACCAGTAGTGCTCGAAGGTGATCGAGCCGGGCAGCCACCTGATGGGCAGCGCGATGATGTCCTCGTCCGGCTTGAGCGACGTGCTCAGCGACCACAGGAACGGCAGCAGCATGAACAACCCCACCACGCTCAGGACGCCGTAGAAGGCGGTGCGGCCGAGCACGAGGCGGATCGTCCTGGCGGTCGTGCCGGTGGCCGTGCCGGTGGTCATGCCGGTGGTCATGCCGGTGGTCATGCTGGTCTTCATGGGCATCACTCCGGCACCTGGTCGCGGTTGACCCGCATGTTGATCACCGTGACGGCGACGATGATGATGAAGAGGGTGAAGGCCTGGGCCGAGGCGTAGCCCATCTGCAGCCGGTTGAAGCCGGTCTCGTAGATCTGGTAGACGGGCGTCAGCGTCGTGTTGCCCGGACCGCCTTTGGTCATCACGTACGCCTGGTCGAAGAGCTGGAACGCGCCGATCAGCGACAGGGTCGTGACGAAGAACGTCGTCGTGCGCAGCGAGGGCCAGGTGATGTGCAGGAACGACCGCCAGCGACCCGCCCCGTCCAGGGCGGCGGCCTCGTACAGGTGGGCGGGGACGTTCTGCAGGCCGGCCAGGTAGATGAGCATGTTCGAGCCCACCCCCTGCCACAGCGTGACGATCACGATGGACACCATGGCCGTGCTGCCGTCGCCCACCCAGGCGGGGCCGGGTATGCCGAAATAGCCGAGGATCTCGTTGACGGGGCCGTAGTGGCTGTTCAGCATCCACGCCCACACGGTCGCGGCGGCGACGGGCGAGGTGACGACCGGGATGAAGTAGACGGTGCGGAAGATCGCCATGCCGGGGAGCCGCCGGCTGAGCGCCAGCGCCAGCACCAGCGAGATGGCGATCATGGCGGGCACGAACATCGCGCAGTAGTAGAGGATGTTCTTCAGCGTGGTGAGGAACGTGTCGTCCTCCAGGAGGCGGCCGTAGTTGGCCAGCCCGGCCCAGGACGGAGGCGTGAGCACGTCGTACGCGGTGAAGCTGAGGCCGAAGGCGCCGGCCACGGGCAGCACGGTGAAGACGAGGAACAGCACCATCGCCGGCGCGGTGAACAACATCCCGGCGCGTGCCTGGTGGCGGCCCAGTGCCGAACGTTCGGGGGGCCGTCGGTGGGGAGCCGGGCCGGCGGCGGGCCCGCGGATGTCCGGCCCTGTGGCGAGCGTCCTGGTCACGCGGTCTCCTTCGGGACTTCCCGGAGATGTCACTTGTGGGAAAGGTAGAAAGCATGTTGATATAAGTCAATATGCTGGAGATACCAGGACGAAATATCTTCGCAACAGGAACCAGGAAGACAGGCGAGTAAGATGGTATATACCTAGCTTTCGCTTACATACCAACTTCGTTGCCTAAGGGGAAGAGTGGTCGCAAGAGGCCCGCTGCTCTACGAGCGGATCATCGAGTACGTGCTGGACGAGATCAGGCGGGGCGCCCTGGTCCCGGGGGACCGCGTCTCCTCCGAGATGGAGCTGGCCGAGCAGTTCGAGGTCAGCCGTATCACCTCGAAACGCGCCCTGGAGCTCCTGCGGCAGGCGGGCGTCGTGGAGCGGATCCGCGGCAAGGGTTCGTTCGTCGCCGATGAGCTGCCCGACCTCGACCAGCTCGCGATCCCCGCCCCGGGAGCCGCGGCCGAGCGCGCGGCACAGGGCGAGCGGGCTCCTGGAGCGATCGCGATGATCTATCCCGACGCGTCGGAGGCGTACGGTCTCGAACTGCTCGCCGCCGTGGAGGAGCGCTGCGCCGAGCACGGAATCGCCCTCGTGATCAAACGCACCCGCGGCGACCAGGCGGAGGAGGAGCGCGCGATCGCGTCCATGGTGGACGGCGGCCTCGTCGACGGCCTGATCGTCTTCCCCGTCCACGGCGAGTACTACAACGCCCGCCTGCTGCGGACCATCCTCGCCGGCTACCCGCTGGTGCTGGTCGACCGCTACCTGGCGGGCATCCAGGCCTGCGCCGTGCACACCGACAACGTGGCGGCCGGCCGCACCCTCACCGACCGCCTGCTCGACCTGGGGCACCGGCACATCGCGTTCGTCTCGCCCCCGCCGGAGAACACCTCGAGCATCGAGGAGCGGCTGGAGGGCTTCCGCACCGCCCTGGCGGGGCGCGGCCTGCCGCTCGGCCACCAGCACCTGCTGACCGGCCTGTCCAGCACCCTGCCCGGCGCCTTCAGCGCTGAGAACGTGCGGGCCGACGTGGAGCGGGTCCGCGCCTTCCAGAAGCGCGAGCCTGAGGTCACCGCGTTCGTGGTCTGCGAGTACAACCTGGCGCGCGTGATGGACCGTGCCGTGGAGGCCCCGCCCGGCCGGGACAGGCCCCTCATCGCCTGCTTCGACTCCGCCGGCGACCCCGTCGCCGGGCCCGCCTTCCTGCACGTGCGCCAGGACCAGCGCGAGATGGGCAGGCGCGCGGTCGACCTGCTGCTCGCCCAGACGCGCGGCGAACCCGTCCCCTCGCGGTCCATCGTCCCCTTCACGATCGTCGAGGCCCACGACCAGCACGAGCCGCGCTAGGAGCGGCCCCGGACCACGGCCACGCCCCACGGACCACGGACCACGCAATGACGAACGGAGAACGCCTGGTGTTGCCCGAGCCCGATCCTCGCACGCTCTGGAACGACCGCGCCGACGTGGCGCAGCGCAGCCTGGATCACTATTTCGCCGCCCCCGGCCGCCAGCTGTACGACAACTGGCACCCGCTGGGGCCCGGCGACAACGACGTCTTCAACTACTGGTGGCTGGCGCACGCCATGGACGCGCGGATCGACGCGTACGAGCGGACCTCGGACCCGTCGTGGCTGGACCGGGCCGGGGAGATCCACGCCAACATCCTCGCCCGCAACGACGGGTCGCTGTTCAACGACTACTTCGACGACATGCTCTGGTTCGGCCTGGCGATCCTGCGGCTGGCCGACGCCCGCGGCGACGACGAGCTGCGCGCGGAGGCGGCCGCGATCTGGCGGCACGTGCTGGAGAACGGCTGGAACGAGCACGAGGGCGGCGGGATCGCCTGGCGGGTCCCCCAGCCGTACTACAAGAACACCCCTGCCAACGGCCCTTTCGTGGTGCTCTCCGCCCGCCTGCACCGGCACACGGGAGACCCCGCGCAGCTGGCCTGGGGGCGGCGGGCGATGGAGTGGCTCGAGCGCGTGCTGGTGCGGGCCGACGGGTTCGTCCACGACGGGATCAACCGGCAGCAGGACCACGTCATCGACGAGCAGTGGCGTTTCACGTACAACCAGGGTCTGTACATCGGGGCCTGCGTGGAACTGGCCGGCGCTCTCGGGGATGACGACTATCTGCGGCGGGCCTCCAGGACGGCGCGTACGGCCCTCGCGGAGCTGACCACCGGCGGGGTCTTCGCCGACGAGGGCGGCGGCGGTGACGAAGGGCTCTTCAAGGGCGTCTTCTACCGGTACGCCCGCCTCCTGGTGGACGCGGCGGACGTGCCGGACCTGCGGGACTTCATGCTGGCCAGCACCGAGCGGCTGTGGCGGTCGTGCGCCCGCGACGGCACGATCCTGGCCGGGCCGGTGTGGACGCGCGCGGCGGACGGCAAGGTGCCCCTGTCGGCGCAGCTGAGCGCCGTCATGGCCACCGAGGCCTGCGCCGCTCTCGTCTCCTCCCCGGTCGCCCCCGCCTGACCGCCCGCCGCCCGCGCGGCGGCGGCCGGTCCGCCCCCGCAGGGCCGAGCCGGGTCAGTCGGGGGTGGTGGTGCGGCGGTTGCGGGCCGGGGGTTTCTTGCGGCCGGCCACCAGCGTGTCGCCCGGCGCCGGCGCGGGGTCCTCTCCGCTCTTCTGCTCCCCGGAGCGCGGACGCGGGTGCGGCGCCGTGTCCTCCGTGGCCGGCGTCTCGGGCGCGGCTTCGGATTTACCCGTCTTGGCTGGCTTTTCCCGATTGTCCGGCTTGTCGGCCTTGGAGGGTGTGTCGGGCTCGCGCAGGGAGGCGATGACGTTGTCCGCCTCCCGGTCGGCGGCGAACTCGTCCGCCGCCTCCGACTCCCGCCGCCGGATCACCACCATGTGGTCCACCGAGGCCCGGCCCGCCCCCACCACGGCCAGCAGCAGGGACGCCGCGCCGAGGAGGATCAGCTCGTTGAGGCTGATGGGGTTGAGCGGCGGCGCGACCAGGAAGACGGCGAGCGCCTCGGCGAAGAGGATCAGCCCGGTGACGGAGACCGCCAGCCCGGCGATCAGCAACGCGCCGCCGATGAGCTCGGCCAGCATCGTGATCGGGGCCCAGGCGCCGGGGGCGGGGGCGCCCTGTTCCAGGAACTTCTCCCCGGTGATCTTCAGCCCGTCCTCCAGCTTGGTCCAGCCGTTGGCGAAGAAGATACCGCCCACGCCGATGCGGGCGACTAAAGCGGCAAGATCGCTTAGGGCCTGTTTCACGGTAGTTGTCTGCCCTAATCGGGACATGGCACACCTCAATCACGGCTGAGCAACGTAGCCACCGCGACGGCGGTCAGGCTCAGCAGAACGACGCTCACGACCACGGTCGTGTGCAGGGCGTTGACGAAGGCCCACCGGGCGGCGTCGAGCAGCGCGCCACCGGCGCGGCCGCCGACCTCGTCCGCGACGTGCGCGGCCGAGGCGAGCGACTGCCGGGCCTTGTCCATGCCGCCCGCGGACACCCCTGGCACGGCGGGCAACCCGGGGGCGTAGACGATCGCGGTGATCGTCCCGAGCACGGCCACGCCCAGCCCGGCCCCCAGTTCGTAGGCGGTCTCCTCGATGGCCGCGGCCCCACCCGCCTGCGACTCGGTCGCCGACGACATGATCGTGTCGGAGGCGGCCAGCAGCGCCACCTGCACCCCGAAGCCGATGCCGACGAAACAGATCGCCAGCATCACGGGGTGGCCTTCGACACCCCAGCCCAGCGTGGGCGTCAGCGCCAGCGCGACGAGGCCGAGACCGCCGCTCATGGTGGCCCGCATGCCGATCCTCGGCAGGATGTGGGCGGCGGCGAGCCCGCCGGAGATGGCGGAGATGACCAGCGGCAACATCCGGACGGCGGCGCGCAGGGGGCTGTCGCCGAGGACGAGCTGAAGGTATTGGGCGAGCATGAGCTGGAGCCCGACCAGCGCGAACACGCCGAGCAGCACGCCCGCGACCCCGGTGGCGAACTCGCGCCGGCGGAACAACCCGATCTCCAGCAGCGGCGTGGGCAGCCGCGTCTGCCGCCGGACGAAGGCGGCCAGCAGCCCGAGCCCGGCCAGGAACACCAGCACGGACGCCCACAGCGGCATCAGGCTGCCCGAGCCCGCCTCCTTCAGCCCGAACGCCAGCGCCAGGATCCCCAGCACGGAGAGCACGGCGCTCATCGCGTCCCATGGCCGGTCCTTGCGCTCGCGCGACTCCGGCAGCAGCCGGACGGCGGCGGGCAGCAGCACCAGCAGGATCGGCACGTTGATCAGGAAGACCGCGCCCCACCAGACGCCGACGAGCACGCCGCCGACGAGCGGCCCGAGGGCCGCGCCCGCGGCGGCGACCGCGCTCCAGACGCCCAGCGCGATGGCCCGCTCGCGCCGGTCGGTGAACACC
Source organism: Nonomuraea deserti (assembly GCF_004348685.1). Classification (GTDB taxonomy): domain Bacteria; phylum Actinomycetota; class Actinomycetes; order Streptosporangiales; family Streptosporangiaceae; genus Nonomuraea; species Nonomuraea deserti. The sequence continues at coordinate 24,517 of NZ_SMKO01000064.1, forward strand.
TGACGGATCAGCGACAACGTGGCCGGCATGATCATGGCGCCGCCGACGCCGAGCAGCGCCCTGGCCAGGATGAGGGTCAGCGGGGTCGGGGCGAACGCCGCGCCCGCCGAGGCCAGGCCGAACAGCACGAAGCCGCACAGGACCATGCGTTTGCGCCCGTACTTGTCGCCCAGCGTGCCGAACATGATCAGCAGGGGGGCGACCACCAGCGAGTAGATGTCGATGATCCACAGCAGCTGCACGGCGGAGGGTTCGAGCGCGGCCGTGAGCGCGGGCACCGCGATGTGCAGGACCGTGGCGTCGACGGTGATCAGCAGCAGGCTCAGGCACAGGAGCACGAGGATGGACCAGCGGTGGTCCCGGTGCTCCCGATCCGCAGTCCGTACGAAAGGTGCGGCCTGTGTGACGGTCATGGGCCTCCTTGCAGGCCGATCCGTGTCCAGGGCCCGCACGTGCTCTCGGGTCGGCGCGGGGACCTCGGCTCGGCACTCGCTCCTCCCGAGGCCTCGCGCCCGGCTCATCCGCTCCGGCTTGCGTGGCAGCTTAGGCCATGTCAGGCACTTGTCATAGCGGTATCGCCTGATCCAGGGTCACACACGAACCTCTCTAGAGAGATACAGCCATATGTCGGTATCTATCCAACGATCATTCGCGAAGCGATCATGGGACCGTGGGGACCGATCAACATGGCAGAGAAGGCGATCTTCCCGACCGGTCCTCCCGCGAGTGGTGTGCCGAGGCCCTGGCCAGGCTGGACGCCGGCCGCCCCGAGTCCGCGCTCGACGCCGCCCGCAGGGCGGCCGACCTTGACCCGTCCGCCGAGTGGGCGTACCGGCTCATCAGCCTCGCCCACGAGCGGCTGGGCCGCGACGCCGACGCCGTGCCCGCCGCGGAGCGGGCCGTCGAGCTGGCCCGCGGCTCCTGGCCGGCCCGCCTGCGCCTGGCCTCGATCCTGCGCCGCGTGCCCGGCCGCTGGAGCGACGCGGTCGGGCACGCCACGCTGGCAGCGAAGTTCGCGCCCGAGGAGGCCGGCCCCAGGGTCCTGCTGGGTGACCTGGCCCTGCTGCGCGGCGATCACGCCGCCGCCGAGCGGTCCTACCGCGCCGCGCTCGCCTCCGAGCCCGGCCATCCGCAGGCCCGCGTGAACCTCGGCCTGTCATTGTTGCGCTGGGACCGCCCCCGCCCGCACCACGACCCCGCATGGCCGGTGAACCCGCGCGACACCGGCAGGGCGAGGCGCGCCCTGGAGGTCTGGTCCCGCCAGGCGCGCCTGCTGGTCGCCGTCGCCACGGTCGCGATCGCCGCGGCCGCGCTGCTGTCCGGCTGGGGCGCGCAGGCCGAGCTCGGCGGTTTCGCGGTGCTGGCCCTGCTGGTACCGCTCACGGCCAGGCAGGCCAGGCGGGTGGGTCTGTGGCGGTACGTGCGGCCGATGCTGCGCCGGGATCCCTGGCTCGGCGCGCACCTCGTGTCGGCCGCGGTGTCGGTCGCGGCGTTCGCCGCCTGGCTGCTGCTGGCGGCCGTGCCGGCGCTGCCGGCCGCGTTCGACCCCGTCTGGGCCGGTCTGGCGGGCATCGCGGTGCTGGGCTGGCCGGCGCTGGCCACCGTGCGCGCCCTGACCGAGGCGTGGCGGGGCCGCCCGCTGCGGGCGCTGGCCGAGTCGGCGCGGGTCCAGGACAGCGAGCGCACCGCCAGGCGGAACACCGGCGTGACGCTCTGGATCCTGCTGGGCAGGACCTGGTCGGTGCTCGTTCCGCTGCTCGGCGGGGCCCTCGCCGTGGAGCCGAGGGCGGCCCTGGCGGCGGTCGCGGTGCCGTACCCGATGGTGCGCGGATACCTGCGCGCCCGGCACCGCGGGGACTGGTGGCTGCTCGCCGCGACGGGCCTCGTCGTGCTGTCCGCCGTGGCGAGCGCGGCGGGCGGGCTGCTCGGGTCGGCCTGGGCGTGGCGGGCCGGGCTCGGCAGCCTGGGCGTGGCGATGGCCGTGTTCCTGGCCCGCGCGGCGGGCGCGTGGTGGCGCGGCGGCGCCGGCCCGTGGCGGGCCTCCCTTCTCATGTGCGACCTGCCCATGGGCGCCGAGCCGTCCGTCCCGCTCGGCCCGGAGGTGCGCCAGACCTTCTCGTACGCCCGCAGCATCGTCCTGTCGTACGCCGACTCCCTCGGCCCCCGGGTCGCGGGCGCGGTGGCGTCCGTCACCTCGTCGGGCGAGCTGCGGCTGATCGCGGAGACGGAGGCCTGGGACGCCATCGAGGCCGACCCCAGGGTGGCGGTGTTCGCCACGGACCCGTTGCAGCGGCGCTTCTGGGTGGAGGTGCGCGGCATCGCCCAGGCCGACTCGGACGTCCTTCGCATCACGCCCAAGCAGGTGTCTCTGGGCGAGTTCCCCGGCCGCCACCAGCGACGCCGGACCTGAGCGCGCCCCGGCGCCGGCGGAACGCCGACGGGACAGGGCGCGGCCCGGCGATCCGGCGTAGAATAATGTTCTATGGACGTCCTGCGCACGCCTGAAGAGCGCTTCGCCGGCCTGCCCGGCTTCCCCTACGAACCCCGCTACGCCGACGTGCCGGACGGCCTGCGCATGGCCTACGTCGAGGCGGGCCCCGCCGACGGCGAGCCCGTCGTGCTGCTGCACGGCGAGCCGACCTGGTCGTTCCTCTACCGGCACGTCATGCGCGAGCTGGCCGCGGCCGGGCTGCGCGCGATCGCCGTCGACCTCGTCGGGTTCGGCCGCTCCGACAAGCCGGCCGACCTCGCCGCCCACACGTACGCCAGGCACGTGGAGTGGACCCGCGCCCTGCTGTTCGACGCGCTCGGCCTGAGCGGCGTCACCGTCGTCGGCCAGGACTGGGGCGGGCTGATCGGACTGCGCGTCGCCGCCGAGCACCCCGACCGCGTCGCCAGGATCGTGGCCGCCAACACGGGCTTGCCGACGGGTGACATTCCCCTGCCCGAGGTGTGGCACCAGTTCAAGGCCACCGTGCTCAAAGCCCCGGTCCTGGACGTCCCCCGGCTCGTGCAGTCGGGCTGCAGGACGCGGCTGGCCGAGGACGTCCGCGCGGCCTACGACGCGCCGTTCCCCGGCGAGGCGTACAAAACGGGGCCGCGGGCCATGCCCGGTCTCGTGCCGATCACGCCCGACGACCCCGCCGCGCCCGCCAACCGCGCTGCCTGGCAGGTTCTCACCACCCTCGACCGGCCGTTCCTGGTGGCGTTCTCGGACGGCGATCCGATCACCGGCGGCATGGCGCCCATTCTGCTCAAATCGATCTCCGGCACCTCCGGCCTGCGGCATCCCGTGATCGAGGGCGCCGGCCACTTCCTCCAGGAGGACGCGGGCCCCGAACTCGGCCGCCACATCGCCGCTTTCGTGACCTCCACCTAGCGTGTCAGGACCGCCCAATCGCCCGTCCGGTGCGGTATAACCGGGGGCGGACCGGGGAGGCGTGATGCGTGAGTCCGACAGGGCCCAGGCGGCGGGGCGGGCCGCGGCGCGGGATCTGTTCGAGAAGGTGCGGCAGCGTTACTACCAGATTCCCCCCGCCGCGCGCCGGGTGCTCTATGTGGTCGTGCTGGTCGCCGCCATGGGCGTGGGCGCCGCACTCGGATGGGATCTGCTGCGGACCTTCCCGCTCGTCCTCCTGGCGCTCGCGTTCGTCGCGCTGACCATGCGCTTCCCACGCGCCGCCGCCACCGCCCTGGTGGTCGCGGGCTGGGTGGTGCTGGCGCTGCCCCTCTTCTCCGGGCTGTTCCCGCCCGGCTCGGGCTCGGTGCACCTCATGGTCGGGCTCGCGCTGCCCGTGGCGGCCGGCGCCCATCTGATCCGCTGGGTGACGCCGTGGGTGACCACGCTGGTGGCGCTCGCCCCCGCCGGCCTGCTCGCCGTACCGCTCTCCTTCGCCGCCGAGAACGTCTCCGTCTGGGCCGCGTACGCCACCGCCCTCGCGGTGCTGATCCACCGCTTCGTGCTGGCCCGCAGGACCAAGGCCGAACGCGCGGCGGCCGAGGAGCAGCAGGTCCGGGTCAGGGTGCGCGAGGGCAGGCCGGAGTCGCCACAGGACAGATCCGCCGCCCCGCCGCAGATCTCCGTAGAAGAGGCGCTCGGCGAGCTGGAGAGCATGGTCGGCCTGGCGCCGGTCAAGGAGCAGGTGCGCTCGATCGCCGCCTCCATCGAGGCGTCCAGGCTGCGGGCCGAGGCCGGCTACACGACCGACCGGCCCACCAGGCACTTCGTCTTCGTCGGCCCGCCCGGCACCGGCAAGACCAGCGTGGCCCGCGCGCTGGCCAAGATCTTCTACGCGTTCGGCCTGCTGGAGACCCCCTACGTCGTCGAGGCGCAGCGGGCCGACCTGGTGGGCGAGTTCCTGGGCGCCACCGCGATCAAGACCAACGAGCTGGTCGACCGTGCGCTGGGCGGCGTGCTGTTCATCGACGAGGCGTACGGGCTGGTCAACTCCTCCGACGGGCAGCCCGACAGGTTCGGCGCGGAGGCGGTGCAGACCCTGCTCAAGCGGGCGGAGGACGACCGCGACCGGCTGATCATCATCCTGGCCGGCTACGAGCAGGAGATGGGCTCGTTCCTGTCCAGCAACCCCGGCCTGGCCAGCAGGTTCGCCACGCGTGTGCGCTTCCCCGGCTACTCCCCCGCCGAGCTCGTCGAGGTCACCGAGCTGCTGCAGAAGCGCAGGGGCGACACGATGGGCGACGACACCAAGCGGGTGCTGCTCGGCCTCTTCGACGACGTGCACCGGCGCGGCCTGGTCGACGAGCTGGGCAACGCCAGGTTCGCGCGCAGCCTGGTGGAGGCCGCCGCGCAGGCCCGCGACGTGCGCGTGGTGGGCGCGGGCGGCACGCCGACCACGCACGACCTCGTCACCACCACGACGCCCGACGTCACCAAGGCGTTCGAGGAGCTGACCGCGCGCTTCCGCGGCTACGTGGCCACGCCCACGCTGGAGGAGGCGCTGGCCGACCTCGACAGGATGGCCGGCCTGGAGCCGGTCAAACGGCAGGTGCACGCCATCGCCGCCCAGCTCCAGGTGGCCAGGATGCGGCAGGAGCGCGGGCTGCCCACCCCGCCGCAGATGCGGCACTTCGTGTTCGCCGGCCCGCCCGGCACCGGCAAGACCACGGTCGCCAGGGTGCTGGGCCGGGTGTTCGCCGCGCTCGGCCTGCTGGCCAGGCCCGACGTCGTCGAGGCGCATCGGGCCGACCTGGTCGGCCAGCACCTCGGCGCCACCGCCATCAAGACCAACGAGCTGGTCGACCGGGCACTGGGCGGGGTGCTCTTCATCGACGAGGCCTACAGCCTGGTCAACCCCGGCTACCAGGGCGGCGACGCGTTCGGCGCCGAGGCGGTGCAGACCCTGCTCAAGCGCGCCGAGGACGACCGCGACCGGCTCGTGATCGTGCTGGCCGGCTACCAGCGCGAGATGGACACCTTCCTGGCCACCAACCCCGGCCTGGCCAGCCGGTTCAACCAGCGGGTGGCCTTCCCCAGCTACTCCCCCACCGAGCTGTCCGAGATCGCGGTGCTGCTCGCGGAGCGGTCCGGCGACTCGTTCGACGAGGAGGCGCTGCGCCGGCTCGACGAGGTGTTCGCCTGGGTGTGCGAGGAGCGGCTCATCGACGGGCTCGGCAACGGCCGCTTCGCCAGGTCGCTGTTCGAGCGCGCCGCCATGCGCCGCGACGTCCGGCTGGCCGCGCACGCCTCGCGTGGCGGCTCGGCCAGCTCCGCCGACCTGACGACGATCACGAGCGAGGACGTCCGCACCGCCGTGGACGAACTTTCCGGCCGGTAATCCACCACGACGCTCACCCTGTGTAGCAAGATGAGCACGATGGGTGGCTCGGCGTCGAAGGGGGAGCGATGGCGGGGTTCCTGGCCCGCAGGTTGCTCAACTACGCCGTGCTCGTCGTGGTGGCCGCCAGTCTCGCCTACCTTCTGGCGGCCACGGCCCTCGACCCCCGCTCCAACTACGCCGACCGCACGCCGAAGCCGCCGGCCGCCGTGGTCGACGCCCAGCTGACCGCGCTCAACCTCAACGACAGGACTCCCCTGCTGCAGCGCTACGCCACCTGGGCGGCGGGCGTGCTGCACGGCGACTTCGGCAGGTCCGTCGGAGGCACGCCGGTCAACGACGACCTCAGGCGCCGCGTGGGCGTGACCTTCCGGCTGGTCGTGCTGGGGCTGGTGTGCGGGAGCCTGCTCGGCGTGCTGGCCGGCGCGCTGGCCGCCGCCCGGCAGTACGGATGGTTCGACCGCCTCTCGACCGGCCTGTCGTTCGTGGTGCTCGCCGTACCGGTGGTGGTGCTGGCCAACATGCTGATCCTGGCGGCCACGTGGGCCAACGAGCACGTCTTCGGCCGCCAGGTGTTCCTCGTCAGCGGCGAGCACAGCGACGGCCTCGACACCGGGTTCTGGGGGCACGCGCTCGACCGGCTGCAACACCTGGTCCTGCCGACCGTCTCGCTGTCGGTGGGGCTCATCGCCGTCTTCAGCCGCTACCAGCGCAACATGATGCTCGACGTGCTGGGCGCCGACTACGTACGCACCGCCATGGCCAAGGGGCTGAGCAGGGGCAAGGCGCTCATCCGCCACGCGCTGCGGACCGCGCTGATCCCCGTGGCGACCTACTTCGCGTTCACGTTCGGGACGCTGCTGACGGGGGCCACGTTCACCGAGAAGATCTTCGGCTGGCACGGCCTGGGCGAGCAGCTGATCAACTCGATCTTCCGCAACGACGTCAACACCGTCGCCGCCATCTCCCTCCTGGCGGCCATCGCCGTGTTGTGCGCCTCGCTGGCCGCCGACCTGCTGCACGCCGCGCTCGATCCGAGGGTGCGGGCACGATGACGCTCTCCGAGGAGGAGCTGGCCGAGGAACTCCGCGACGGCGTCATGGCGGGCGCGCCGTCCAGGACGCGCCTGATCGCCGGGCGGTTCTTCCGCTCGGGGCAGGGGCGGCTCGGGTTCGCGGTGCTCGCGCTGATGTTCCTGCTGGCCTTCGCGGGTCCGCTGGTCAGCCCCTGGAGCTACCTCGACAAGGACTTCACCGCGTTCCTGCAGCCGCCGTCGCCCGGTCACTGGTTCGGAACGCTCCAGACGGGCGCCGACGTCTTCGCGGTGACGCTGCGCGGCATGCAGAAGTCGCTGGTCGTGGGGCTGCTCGCGGCGCTGGTGTCCACGGCGCTGGCGGCCGTGGCGGGGGCGTTCGCGGGCTATTTCCTGGGGTGGACCGACCGGACGGTGACCTGGGTGAGCGACCTGCTGCTGGTGCTGCCCGCGTTCCTGGTCCTGGCGATCATGTCGCCGCTGTTCGGGTCGGGTCAGTGGCCGCTGTTCGTGATCACGCTGGCGCTGTTCCTGTGGATGGTGACCTCGAAGGTCGTGCGGGGGATGACGATCTCGACGAAAGAGCGGGAGTTCATCCAGGCCGCCCGCTACATGGGCGTGCCCCCTGTGCGGATCATCTTCCGCCACGTGATCCCCAACCTGTCGTCCCTGCTCATCGTGGACGCCACGCTCAACGTCAGCACCGCGATCCTCACCGAGACCTCGCTGTCGTACTTCGGGTTCGGCATCCAGCCGCCGGACGTGTCGCTCGGGACGCTCATCGCCGACGGCTCGCGCACGGCCGTCTACGCGCCGTGGACGTTCTGGTTCGTCGCGGGGCTGCTGGTGGTCACCGTGCTCGCGGTCAACCTCGTCGGCGATGCCCTGCGCGACGCGTTCGACCCCTCGTCGAAGAGGGCGCGATGAGCCCGGTGCTCGACGTGCGCGACCTCAGCGTGTCGTTCGGCGGCGTGCCCGCCGTGCGCGAGGTGAGCTGTGCCGTACGCCGTGGCGAGGTCCTCGGCATCGTCGGCGAATCGGGGTCGGGCAAGTCGGTCACCTCGGCGGCCGTCATGGGGCTGCTGCCCCCGGGCGCGCGCGTCACCGGGTCCGTACGCCTGCACGGCAGGGAGCTGATCGGCGCATCCGCGCGGGAGCTGACCTCCTGCCGCGGCAAGGCCATGTCGATGGTGTTCCAGGACCCGCTGTCGGCGCTGACGCCCGTCTACCGGGTGGGCGACCAGATCGCCGAGGCCGTGCGCGTGCACCAGCGGGTCGACAAGGAGGCCGCCCTGGTCAGGGCCGTGCAGTTGCTCGACCTCGTCGGCATCCCGCGCCCCTCGGAGCGGGCGCTGGCCTTCCCGCACGAGTTCTCCGGCGGGATGCGGCAGCGGGTGATGATCGCGATGGCCATCGCCAACGACCCCGATGTGATCATCTGCGACGAGCCGACCACCGCGCTCGACGTGACCGTCCAGGCGCAGGTGCTGGAGGTGCTCAAGAAGGCGCAGCAGAAGACCGGCGCCGCCATCATCATGATCACCCACGATCTCGGAGTGGTGGCCGGCTTCGCCGACCGGGTGCTGGTCATGTACGCCGGCCGCCCTGTCGAGGTGGGCGGCGTGGACGACGTCTACTACCGGACGCGGATGCCGTACACGGTGGGGCTGCTCGGCTCGATCCCGCGTGCCGACAAGGGCGGGCGGCGGCCGCTGACGCCGATCGAGGGCAACCCGCCGTCGCCGGCCGCGCTGCCGCCCGGGTGCCCGTTCGCGCCGCGCTGCCCGATGCGCATCGACGCGTGCGAGGAGCGCGAGCCGCCGCTGTTCGAGGTGGGCGAGGGGCACCGCGCCGCGTGCATCCGCTGGAAGGAGGTGGCCCCGTACGACGCGGGCGCGCCCGAGGTCTCCGGCTCCGCGCGGCGGGAGCGCCCGCCGCGCGCGGTGCTGGAGGTGCGCGGCCTGGTCAAGGACTATCCGCTGTTCAAGGGGGCGCTGTTCAGGCGCAGGATCGGCACCGTGCACGCGGTGGCCGGGGTCGACTTCGACCTGCGCCAGGGCGAGACGCTGGGGCTGGTCGGCGAGTCGGGCAGCGGCAAGACCACCACGTTGACGCAGATCCTCGAACTGGCGCCGCCGCAGCAGGGCAGCATCACCGTCCTCGGCCACGACACCGCGCGGCTCGACGCCGCGCGGCGCACCGGGATCCGGCGCGACATGCAGGTCGTCTTCCAGGATCCGCTGGCCTCGCTCGACCCGCGCATGACGGTGCACGACATCCTGGCCGAGCCGCTGCACACCCACGGGCAGCGGCGTCCCGGACGGCGGATCGCCGAGTTGCTCTCGCTGGTCGGCCTCGACCCCTCGCACGCCGCCCGCTACCCGCAGGACTTCTCCGGCGGGCAGCGGCAGCGCATCGCCATCGCCCGCGCGCTCGCGCTGGAGCCCCGGCTGCTGGTGCTGGACGAGCCGGTCTCGGCCCTCGACGTGTCGATCCAGGCCGGGGTGATCAACCTGCTCGGCTCGCTCAGGGACAGGCTCGGACTGTCCTACCTGTTCGTGGCGCACGACCTGGCCGTGGTGCGCCACATCGCCGACCGGGTGGCCGTGATGTACCTCGGCAGGATCGCCGAGATCGGGCAGGTCGACGCCGTCTACCGGGCTCCGATGCACCCGTACACGCAGGCCCTGCTGTCGGCGATCCCGCTGCCCGATCCGGTGCGTGAGCGCGCGCGGGACCGGATCCTGCTCGAAGGCGACCTGCCCAGCCCGGCCGACCCTCCGACGGGCTGCCGCTTCCGCACCAGATGCCCGAAGTTCCGCGCGGAACTCACCGGGGACGAGCGCAGGCTCTGCGTGGACGTCGAGCCCGAGGTACGCCCGCTGGGCGCGGACCAGGGCGCGGCCTGCCACTACGCCGAGCGGCGCGACGTCGTATAACCAGGAGGTAATTGCTCGATGAAAGCATCACGTCTTGTCGTGGCCGTCACCGTGACGGGCTCGCTCCTGCTGGCGGCCTGCGGCGGCGGCGGGGGCGGCTCGGGCAGCGGCGGCACGGCGGGGGACGACCGTGCGCCGAAGGCCTACGACGTCAACCCGCAGCCGCGCGACAAGGTCAAGGACGGCGGCACGCTGCGGTGGGGCATCAACGAGTTCCCCGCGCAGTGGAACAGGAACCACGTCGACGGCAACCTGGCGATGGCCGCCGTGGTCAGCAACGCGCTGCTGCCCTCGCCGTTCCTGTCCGACGAGAAGGCCGAGATCACGGTGAACGACAACTACGTGATCGACGCGAGGGTGACCGAGCGGCGGCCGGAGCAGGTGGTCACGTACAGGCTGAACCCCAAGGCCAGGTGGTCCGACGGGCGGCCGATCACGTGGGCCGACTACCGGGCGCAGTGGCGGGCGCTGAACGGGCGCGACCCCGGCTTCCGCATCGCCTCGTCCACCGGCTATCAGGACATCGGGCAGGTGGCGCGGGGCAAGGACGACTTCGAGGTGGTGGTGACGTTCGACCGGCCCTTCGGCGACTGGCAGTCGCTCTTCTCGCCGCTGCTGCCCGCCGCCACCAACCGCACGCCCGAGTCCTTCAACAACGCCTGGCTGAACAAGATCCCGGTGTCGGCGGGTCCGTTCAAGTTCGGCGGGTTCGACCAGACGGCCAAGACGATCACGCTGGTGCGGGACGAGGCCTGGTGGGGTGACCGGGCCAAGCTCGACAAGATCATCTACCGGGCGTCGGAGCAGGACGCGCTGATCGGGGCGTTCGGCAACGGCGAGCTCGACATCGTCGACCTGGGCCCGTCCGCCCCCGATATCGCCCGCGCCAGGGCCGCCCGGGGCGCGCAGGTGCGGCAGGCGGCCGGCCCCGACTTCCGGCACTTCACCTTCAACGGGTCGAGCGAGCTGCTGAAGGACCGCGACGTGCGGCTGGCCGTGCAGCTCGGCATCGACCGGCAGGCCATCGCCCGGTCCGACCTGCAGGGGCTGGACTGGCCGATCGCGCTGCTGAACAACCACTTCTTCATGAACACGCAGGAGGGCTACCGGGACAACGCCGGCGGTCTGGGCGCGTACAACCCGGAACGGGCCAAGAAGCTGCTGGACGCGGCCGGCTGGAAACTCGCGGGCGCGGGCGGCACGGTCAGGCAGAAGGACGGCAAGCCCCTCGACCTGCGCTTCGTGGTGCCGTCGGGGGTGCAGATCAGCAAGTCGGAAGGCGAGCTGGCGCAGAGCATGCTGGCGCAGATCGGCGTGAAACTGACCATCAAGGCCGTGCCCAGCGACGACTTCTTCAGCAAGTACGTGATCCCCGGGAACTTCGACATCACGCCGTTCGCCTACATCGGCACACCGTTCCCGGTCTCGAGCAGCTACGGCATCTACGCGAACGCGCCCGACGGGAAGACCTGGAACGCGAACTTCGGGCGCGTCGGGTCGGCGGCGGTCGACGAGGCCATGAGCCGGGCGGCCCAGAGCCTGGACCCGGTGCAGGCCCGCAAGGAGACCAACAAGGCTGACCGGCTGATCTGGGACCTGGTGACCGTGCTGCCGCTCTACCAGCGGCCGCAGACCGTCGCGACCCGGGAGACGCTGGCCAACGTGGGGGCGCGCGGCTTCTACGACCTCCGCTACGAGGACATCGGTTTCATGCGCTGACGCGGCCGGCCGGCCGCCTCACCTCGTCCCGCGGCCGCGGGTCCGTCAGGTGGGCGCGCCGGCCGTCACGCGGTCGACGAGGCCCTTGGTGCCCTCCTCGCGCGCGCAATGGGCGCAGCAGTACCAGTGTTCGCCTGACTGGACGCCATGCCCGATGACCTTCGTACCGCAGTGCTCGCAGATGGGCGCCATCGCCTCGATCGCGCACTGGAAGCAGTCGAAGGTGTGCACGGCCCCCTGCGCGCGCACCTCGAACGCCATGTCGTAGTCGTTGCCGCAGGTCTCGCAGACAGCCATGGTGATCCCCTTTGCACTGAATCCGCAGTTCGAGGGTCCCCTTTCCCCAAACAGCGGCCGTATTCCGGCCGTCCTTCACAGCCCGCTGTCCCCGGACGGCGGCCGTGTTCCGGCCGTCCTTCACGGCCCGCGCAGCATGAAGCGGCCCACCAGCGGCAGGCCGAGCAGCCCGAGAGCCGCCAGCGCGACGGGCAGGCCGAGCCAGCCGCTGAGCCCGGCGACCAGCAGCGGGCTGACCACGAACCCGGTGTACGAGATCGTCGACACCGACCACACCAGCGTCCCGCCGGCGTCGTCGGCGGCGGCGCGGCTGAGCAGGGCGGGCACCATCGGGCCGAGCGCCAGCCCGGTCATGGCGAACCCGGCCATGGAGAGCGGCACGCTGCCGCCCAGGCCGGCCAGCGCGATGCCCGCGCCGCCACCCACCCCCGCCACCAGGTGCAGCGTCCTGAGCGGCATCCTGGGCAGCGCCTGCACGGTGAGCCGCCCGACCGTCAAAGCCGCCATGTAGACCGCGGGCGCGGCGCTGGCCGTCAGCGGGGTCGCCCCGCGGTGCTCCTCCAGCAGCAGGACCGACCACTGCTCGACCGCGTTCTCGATGGTCAGCACGCAGGCGGCCAGCGTTCCGAGCAGCAGCGCGGCCCCCACGAGGCTGCGCCGGTCGATCGGGGAGGAGGTGGCCGGCAGGCCGCGCCCCATCGGCAGCGCGAGCAGCGTCAACGACGCGGCGATCACGATCAGCCCGATCGCCACGAGCACCGTGCCGGCGCCCAGGCCGAGCGAGCGGGCCAGCCCGGTGGCCGGCGCGGCGGCGATGACCGCTACGGGGAAGGCTGCGTGCACGGGCTGGAAGAGCCGGCGCCCGCTCTCGCGCTCGGCCCGCCCCGTGGCCAGGTTGAGCGCGATGTCGAGCGCCCCGCTCGACGCGCCGACCAGCAGGAGCGCGAGCGCGAGTTGCCAGGCCGTGCCCGCCAGCCCGATGCCGGCCACGCTCAGCGCGAACAGCACGGTGAACCCCAGCAGGGCCGCCCGCTCGCGCCCGCGCGCGAGCCTCCCGGCCAGCGCCATCGCGGGCAGCGCCCCCACGGGTACGGCGCTCAGCGCCAGCCCCAGGTCGCTCGCCGACAGGCCCAGCTCAAGCTTGACGGCGGGCAGCAGGGCCGACCACGAGCCCCAGAACACACCCCACACCGCGCAGACCGCGATCAGCGGCAATCCCACCAGCACCCCTTGAAACTTTGGTCAAATCACAGTAAAGATCGACGAAGTCCTTATTGCCGCCTGCCGAAGGGACACACGTGCTCCTCCGCACGGTCATCGCGACCGCCCTGGCCGCCGCCGGAATCGCCGCCATCCCCTCCGCCGCGTACGCCGGATCGGCCGCCTACACCCCCGAGCGCGTCTGCGGCCCCGGCTTCCACCGGGTCAAGGACGGCCACCGCGCGATGAGGACCCGCGCGGGAGCGGTGTTCGGGCACGTGTACCTGATGTATAGCAAGCGCAGCGGTAAGAACTGCGTCGCCGCGATCAAGACGGCGTACAAGGGCGCCCGCACGGTGACCGGCGCCCACCTCGAGGTCCGGGGCGGCGGCCGGAGCGAGGACGTGCAGAAATACCGCTACTACGCCGAGACCGGCCACATCGACGGGGCCTGGAAGTGTGTGCGGTACTCCGGCTGGACCCGCGACCCCGGCAATCGCGTCGAAGCCTGGGGCGGACGCAGGGCTTGGGGCAACTGCAAGGGTTAGACGCTTGCTTGGCAGGTCGACGGCTGCGGGTACTGTGTGGACATGCACAGCCGCGACCTGAAGAAGGCCGGCGAGAGCGACGAGCGTCCATGGCCGGTGGCGGCCGGGCGCGAGGTCACCGCCCACATCCCGGCAGAGCGCACCGCGCTCGAGCCGGTGGAAGTGGCCACCAGGCCGGCCGATCGTACGGCCGTGCCGGACGCGGTGTGGGAGCAGGCGGCCGAGCACTACAACGAGAGGCAGCTCGCACTCCTCGTCCCGGCGCAGGCCATGACCGACGCCTGAGCCGGTTGGCGATATCCGCGCGGTTCACACCCGGCACCTGAGACTCATTCTCTGTGCGGAAATGCATTGAGCCGATCAGTGAGCCCCGGTTAGGTTGGCGCGCATGGCGGGTGACAAGCGCCCGGCATGCCGTTGTCAAGCGGCGCGGCGCATCGTCGCAGGAGACAGGACACGCGTTGAGAAAGGGGGAAGACCATGAAACGCGTGAAAATCATGAAGTCATCCGCCAAGCGGCGCCCACGGCCGGCCGTGGGGCTGGATCTGCGCTCGCCTTCGGGTCGCACGCTTCCCTACTGACCTGCTCCTTACGCCGAATTTACGGGGGTTTCTGTAGATACAGAGATAACAAGGACATCACGGGGGGCTCACGATGACGAGGCTTGTGGTGGTGCCGCCACACATCGCCAGGCACAAGGTCCGCTATATCCGCAAGGCAGACCGCCGCAAGCCACCCGCCGACCCCAAGGTGATCGACCTGCGGGCCTACACCGGCAGAAACGTGATCCGTTTCCCCGGCGGCCCCACCTCCGCCGCCTAGCGGCCTCCCGGGGCAGGGCCGCGGCATCCGGTGTCAGCCGTACAACTTCTCGGCGTAGGCCTTGCCGTAGTACGTCTCCAGCTCTTCCACACTTTCCTCGACCACCTGCACCTCCTTGACCAGCCTGGCGTGCGAGGGCAGCACGTCGGGGTGCCAGGTGTCGGGCTTCCACAGCGCGGAGCGCAGGAACGACTTGGCGCAGTGGAAGAAGATCTGCTCGATCTCCACCACGAGCGCGAGGTGCGGCCGGTGGCCCTTGACGATCAGCTCGTCGAAGAACGGGGCATCGCGTACGAGCCTGGCCCGGCCGTTGATGCGCAGGGTCTCGTTGCGGCCGGGAATGAGGAAGATCAGCCCCACCTGCGGATTTTTCAGGACGTTGAGGAATCCGTCCGCCCGGCGATTCCCCGGGCGGTCCGGGATGGCGATCGTGGTGTCGTCGATGACATGGACGAAACCGGCGGGGTCGCCCTTGGGCGAGACGTCACAGGCGCCCTTGTCGTCCGATGTGGCGATCAGGCAGAACGGCGAGGCCGCCAGCCAGTCGCGGTCGCGCCGGTGGAGGCGTACGCGCTCCTTGGTCACGGCCCTCGGCATCACCTCGCCGAGGAGCTCGCGCAGCTCGTCCTCTGACCCGATCTCCGCCCAGCTCATCTGATCTCCCTTCGGGGTTTCCCCAATTTTGTCAGGGAATCGAGCTGAGCAGCCTGTGACCTTTCCCGCAGAATGAGCTCCGCGCGGCCGGGGCTCGAGCCGGGCGGCCGCGCCACTGGGCCGGGGCCGGCCATGGCGGGATACGGGCGACCCCGGCGCGGTGCTGTTACTCGACGCGCAACGTTGTCCAGTGGGACGGCTTACCCTCGTACATCGCGTCGTTGCAGTTGCAATTGCCGCAGCCAGGGATCATTTCCGGTCCTTTCCTCGCCTTGCCGGATGAGGTGTCGTACCCGGAGTGACGGACACGTACGCTGGCGTGTCTGCCAGAGTTCCGAACCCCGCGGGCCACACCACCCCACCGCTACCAGCGCCGGGCGTGCGCCATCGCCGCCAGGTACGCATCGCGCTCGGCCGCGAACCGGGCGGGATCGACGCCCTGCCGCTCGGCCCGCAGGTGCAGCATGGTCAGCTCGGTCGCCGCCTGCTGGTAGTCGCTCATGGCCCGGCCGAGCCCCACCTTCCTGGCCCACTTGCGCGCCTCCTTACGGCCGGGCAGCGTGCTGAGCATGCTGACGTCGGCCTCCGTGACCAGCCCGGTCGGCGCGTAGCCGGGCAGGTAGGCGCCCATCTTGGCGACGAGGTGGCGGCGCTCGGCGACGGTCACGGCGATCAGCGCGACCAGCGCGACCATGATCACCAGGTAGGCCAGGCCCAGCCAGGCCAGCGATCCCGTGGTGGCGGCGCCGTTCCAGAGGCCGTGCAGGAAGACGGCGCCGACGTAACCCAGCGGGATCGCGGCGTACCTTCCCGCGGTGCGCCGGGTGAGCGCGTACGCGACCCCCACACCGATCAGGGAGGTGTAGACCGGGTGGCCGAGCGGGTCGATCAGGCCCCGCACGACGAACAACTGCACCGCACCGCCGGCGCCCTGTTCCGCGAACGCCAGCAGGTAGTAGCCGACGTTCTCCACGGCGGCGAAGCCGAGGCCGGCCATGGAGGCGTACACGATGCCGTCGGTCAGGCCGTCGATCTCCCTGCGCCTGCGCAGGAGCAGGAGCAGGGCCGAGCCCTTGAGCGCCTCCTCGATCACCGGGGCGAGCACGACCGCGCCCACGTCGTCGACGACCGCGGCGCCGAACCCGGCCCGGACGAACAACTGTTGCCCCACGAGCGTCAGCGCGATGCCCAGCACGATCGCCAGCCCGGCGCCCCACGCGAACGCGAAGGCGAGGCTGAGCTTGGGCTCGGGCTCCAGCCGGTCGAGGGAGAGCACCGCGGCGAGCAGCACCGGCAGCGGCGCCACGGCCAGCAGCGCGGCCAGTCCGAAGCCGACGGGACCGCCGGACACCAGCATGACCGCCAGCACGAGCAGCGCCAGCACGCCGGAGACCACCAGGCCGATCAGCAGGGCCTTGCTCGGGCGCTGGGAGAGGACGCGCTGGGGCGGAGCTGTCATCGTGGTGCCTCACTTCCCGTCCGGTCCGCCCACTATGCGGGCCACGCATCTACAGGCGCTTAACGGTCACTTGATTCGCGGTAATAGGGGTCGGCCACGACGGGCTCGCCGTCGGTGTACGAATACACCTCCCGGCCGGAAATGAACACCCTCCGCGCCCGGCTCATGACGTCCAGCGGGTCACCGGACCAGATGACCACGTCGCCGTCGAGCCCGGGGCGCAGGGAGCCCACCCGGTCGTCGAGGCCCATGATCCTGGCCGGGTTCAGGGTGATCGACCGCAGCGCCTCGGCCGGGTCCATCCCCTCCTTGACCGCGAGCGTGGCCTGATGGACGAGGAAGTGGATGGGCACGACGGGGTGGTCCGTGGTGATGGCCAGCTCGACGCCCGCCCGTGCCAGGATGCCGGGATTGCGCAGCGAGCGCTGCCGCAGCTCGACCTTCGACCGGCTGGTGAACAGCGGGCCGATGATGACCGGAACGTTCCTGGCGGCCAGGGTGTCGGCCAGCAGGTGACCTTCGGTGCCGTGATTGATCACGAGCCGGTAGCCGAACTCCGCCGCCAGCCTGAGCGCCGTGGCGATGTCGTCGGCCCGGTGCGTGTGCTGGCACCACGGCAGCTCGCCGTCCAGCACGCGGACGAGGACCTCCAGCGTGCCGTCGCGGTCGAACGGCTTGCCCTCCGCCTCCGCGGCCGCCCGCCTGGCCCGGTAGTCCTGCGCCTTCATGAACGCGTCGCGGATCACCGCGGCCACGCCCTGCCGGGTGGAGGGCAGCTTCTTCTGGTCGCCGTAGACGCGCTTGGGGTTCTCGCCGAGGGCGCTCTTGACGCTCACCGGCTCCCTGATCAGCATCTCGTCCACGCTCCTGCCCCAGCACTTCACGGCGACCGTCTGCCCGCCGATCGGGTTGCCGGAGCCCGGCTTGATCACCGCCGTGGTCACGCCGCCCGACAGCGCGTCGGCGAAGCCCAGGTCGGCGGGGTTGATGGCGTCGAGGGCACGCAGGCGGGCGCCGTTCGGGTCGGTCATCTCGTTGGTGTCCTGACCGGCCCAGCCCTCCGCCTCCTCGTACACGCCGAGGTGGCCATGGGCCTCGACGAAGCCGGGCAGCACCCAGCCGCCGCCCGCGTCCACGACGGGAGTCCCCTCCGGCACGGCCACGTCCCGGCCGACCGCGGTGATCTTCCCGTCCTCGATGAGCACGGTGCCGCCGTCGATGGGGTCGCCGTCGACCGGAACGACATATCCGCTGGTGATCGCAAGTTTCATGACCCGTAACTTACAGGTGAGCGGGTAGGGGCCCGGAATGACGATCTCCGACCTGTACAGGCGATGGCTGCTCGAGATGTGGAACGGCGACTTCGAGCTCGCGCACGAACTGGTCACCCCCGGCTTCACCGGCCACTGGCCAGGCATGGAGGTGTCGGGGCCGGGCGAGCTGGTCGAGGTGCTCAAGCAGGGGTACGCCCCCTTCGCCGACGTCGAGGTCACGCTCGACGTCGGCCCGATCCCGTACGGCGACCTGGTGGCGGCCAGGTGGACGTTCGCCGGCGCCTACCGGGGCGGCCTCCCCGGCGCGACCGTGGCCGAGGGGACCAGGGTGGCCTTCAGCGGGCACGACATCCTGCGGGCCGAGGGCGGCAGGTTCGCGGAGTACTGGGTGATCTCGGATGCCCAGACCTTCAGCAGGGAACTGGGGATAGGCTGACATATCTCTTTATTTCGGTGCACTTCATATCGGTGCACGCGGTACGTACAGGATGGTGCATGTCACAGGAGTACGCGCCCGAGGCGGGCCCGCCACCCCGCTCCCTGAGTGACGGCGAGCTGTCCCAGCTGCTGAGCGGGCAGCGGTTCGGGGCGCTGGCCACCAACAAGAGCAGCGGCCACCCGCACATGTCCACCGTCCAGTACACGTGGGACCCCCGGCAGCGCGTCGTGCGCATCTCCACCATGGCCGAGCGGCTCAAGGTCAGGCAGCTGCACGAGGACCCGCGCGGCGCCCTCTACGTGGCCAGCGACGACTTCGCCTCCTACGCCGTGGCCGAGGGCGAGGCCGAGCTGTCGCCGGTGACCACCGATCCGGGCGACGAGGTGGGCCTGGAACTCCTGGCCATGCAGCAGCACGTCGGCGACCCCACCGCCTTCCTGCGCCAGATGGCCGACGACCGGCGGCTGGTGATCAGGCTCAGGGTGTCGCAACTGTACGGGACCGTTCTTTCCAAGCCCGCCGGATAGCGCGGCGCCGGTTGTAGGCCACCGATGCGATCACGACCAGGACGAGCGCCAGGTCGACGGCCGCCGACCAGCGCATGGCCGTGACGTGGCCCCCGCCCTCCGCGACGGCGAAGAAGACCGCGCCGATCACGGCCACGCCACCCGCGCCCGCGAACTGCTGGGCGGTGCTCAGCACGCCCGACCCGATGCCGGCCTGATGCGGCTCGACCTCGACCAGCGCCGCCCCGATGAGTTGCGGCAGCACCAGGCCGTTGCCGGCGCCGACGAGCATGAGCGCGACCAGGACGTACGGCAGCCCCTGACCGACCGCCACCAGGAGCAGCCCCAGCCCGAGCGCGACCACCAGGCCGCCCGCGATGACGACGATCAGCCCGCGCCTCCTGACCAGCCGGACCCCGAGCAACGAGGTGAGCGTGAACATCGCGCCCATCGGCGCGAATGCCAGGCCCGCCTGGAACGCCGTGAGCCCCAGCCCGGTCTGGAGCAGCAGCGTCAGCGTGAACATGAACGAGGCGAAGTACGCCATGAAGGCGACGATCGACCCGACGCCCGCCAGGTAGGAGTGGACCCTGAGCAGCGCCAGGTCGAGCACCGGCTGCCCGCCGCGCGCCCCGATCGCCCGCAGCCAGCGCCAGGTCAGCACGAACACCGGGACGCTCGCCACCATGCACGCCCAGGTCCAGAGGGGCCAGCCCAGGCTGTTGCCGAGGCCCAGCGGCACCAGCAGCAACGCCACCCCGGCCGCCAGCCCGGCCGCGCCCGGCACGTCGAGCCGGGATCGACGTGCCGTCTCCACCTCGGGGAGCAGCCGCCAGGCCAGCGGCACGACGACCAGGCCGACGGGCAGGTTGATGAGGAAGACCGCCCGCCAGCCGAGCCCGAGCACGTCGGCCGTCAGCAGCAGGCCGCCCAGCACCTGGCCGGCGATCGAGCCGAGGCCGCCGGTCGCGCCGTACCAGCCGATGGCGCGTGCCCGCTCGCCCGGCGGATAGACGGCGGAGATCGTGGCCAGCACCTGCGGCACCATGGCGGCGCCCGCCAGCCCCTGCAGCAGGCGGGCGGCGACGAGCTGGGCCGGGGTCTGCGCGATCCCGGCCAGCAGCGACGCCACCGTGAACGCGGCCACTCCCCAGACGAACACGCGCCGGTAGCCGTAGCGGTCGCCGAGCCGCCCGCCGGTGATCATCCCGGCCGCGTACGTGAAGGCGTAGCCGGCCACGATCAGCTCCAGGGCCGCTGGCCCGGCGTGCAGGTCACGTTCGAAGGAAGGGGCGGCCACGTTCACCACGAAGAAGTCGAACTGCGCCATGAACCAAGCCGACAGAAGAACGGCCAACGCCCCGCGATAGTGCACATTTCAGGTTAAAGGGTCCTGAACTTCTACCCTGCGGCAGGCCCGCGTGTCGGATGCTCACCGCCAGGGCACCGCGGGGCTACTCTGCACTCAACTGCAAGTCATGCGATCTTGTGACCGTCGAGTCGTAGGCCTCTCCCCAGCAGAGGAGACCCATGTCCAGACGACTCGCCCTCATCATCGCGACCACCCTCGCCGCCCTGACCGCGCTCACCGGAACCGCCACCGCGGCCGGCGGCCGGCCGGCCATCGACGTGGCCCACCGGAACGCCTCCGCGTATGCCGACCGGCCGGTCGTCAACGTCGCCCACCGGGGCGCCTCCGCGTACGCCCCCGAGAACACGATCGTCGCCTTCGAGCTCGCGGACGACCAGCGGGCCGACATGTTCGAGCTGGACGTCCAGGAGACCAAGGACCACCGGCTGGTCCTCATGCACGACACCACCCTGACCCGCACCACCGACGCCGAGGAGGTCTTCCCCGGCCTGTCGCCGTGGAACGTGGGCGACCTCACCCTCTCCCAGATCCGCGAACTCGACGCCGGCTCGTGGCTCTCCGGCGAGTACGCGGGCGAGCCGGTGCCCACACTCGGCGAGGCGCTGCGCACGATGAGCGGCTCCGGCATGGGCCTCCTCCTGGAGGTCAAGGCCCCCGACCGGTACCCCGGCATCGAGGCCCGCATCGCCGCCGAACTGCGGCGCAACCCCCACTGGCTGGCGCCGGGGCGGCTGGTCGTGCAGTCGTTCGACTGGGATTCGATGCGGAAGTTCCACCGGCTCATGCCCGGCGTGCCGATCGGGCTGCTCGGCACGCCGGCGACCGCGGAACTGCCCTCACTGGCCAGGTTCGCCGACCAGATCAACCCGCCGTACACGACGCTCACGGCGACGTACGTGCGGCGCGTGCACGGGCTCGGCATGGAGGTCCTCACCTACACGGTAGACGACCCGGACGACATGCGCCGGATGATCTCCTACGGGGTGGACGGCATCATCACCAACAAACCCGACGTCCTGCGTGACCTGACCGACGCCTGACCTTCAGCCGCCCGCCTCCCGCC
>NZ_SMKO01000065.1 GCF_004348685.1 Nonomuraea deserti
CCCCCGGACCCACCCCCGGTCCTGCCACCGGGTCCTCTGTTAGGGCCTCCACCGGGTCCTCCATCGGGACCACCTCAGGGTCCTCCGCCGGACCCGCCCCTGGGTCCTCCAGCGTGCCCACCGCCGTGTCCTCCGCCGTGTCCTCCGCCGTGTCCTCCAGCGGGTCCTCCGCCGGGTCCTCCGCCGTGTCCTCCAGCGTGGCCACCGCAGGGCCCTCCACCGGGCCCGCTGCTGGATCCGCCGTCGGGCCCGCCGTCGGGCCCGCCGCTGTTCCCGCCACCGTGGCCGGCGCTCTGGGCGGGGTGCCGTCGGCGGGCATCGGGCTGGCCACCGTCCGTGCCGGGCGGGCCGCTCTCATGGAGGCGCTGGCGAAGGCGGGAGCGAGCGGGCGGGTGGCCGTGTGCGACGCGGAGACGGACGCCGACCTGGACGCGATCGTCGCGGCCGCGCTCGCCAACGACCCGGCGACCCGCCTCATCGGCGCCGGCGGCCTGGCCGCCGCCCTCGGCCGCGCCATGAACGCCGCCCCCGGCCCCACGCCGCTCGGGCCCCCGCCTCCTCCGGACGGCGGGCCGCCTGCGGGCGTGCCGTTCGCTGGGCCGCCGTCTCCTCAGGACGGTCGATCGTTCGAGGGCGTGCCGTTCGCTGGGCGGCGGTCTCCCCAGGACGGCGAATCGTCCCCGGACGCGTTGCTCGTCGTGGTCGGTACGGCGGAACCGGCGGCGGCGGAGCAGGCCAGGCTGCTCGTCGCGCACGGTGCCGAGCCCGTAACCCTCGACGCGACAGACCTCGACGCGGAACATCTCGACTCGGCAGACTTCGACGCGAGAGACCCTGACGCGGAGGATCCCGGGGCGGCGGGCCCCCGGGCGGGCCGAGGGTGCGAGCCGGTGGCGGGGCGGGTGCGGCGGGCGCTGGCCGGCGGGGTCGCCGTGCTGACCGTACGAGGATCGGCGCCGCCCGCCCTGACCACCATCCTCGGCCGGATAGTACGTGAGGCGCTCGGAACGACCCGTGCCGACCTGGTCCTGACCGGCGGGGAGACCGCGAGGAGGGTCCTCGACGCGCTGGACGTGCGCGAGCTGATCCCCGTGGGCCAGGTGCACCACGGCGCCGTGCACAGCCGTACCCCCGACGGCCGTTCCGTGGTCACCAGGCCGGGCAGTTTCGGCGGCCGGGACAGCCTCCTGCTGATCGCCGCCCATCTCCGGCCCGGGCGTTTCCCCACCGTAAGCGGCACCACCATCGACGAAAGGCCGACATGAGCAGCTCTCCTCTCATCGCCCTCACCATGGGGGACGGATCCGGCGTGGGGCCGGAGGTCGTCGTCGGCGCGCTCCTTGCCCCCGAGACCTCCGCGTTCTGCCGCCCGGTCGTCATCGGTGACGCGGCACGCCTGCGCAGGGCCGCCGGATTCCGCGGCCTGCGGCCGGAGGTGGTCACGGTGGAGCGTGTGGGCGAGGCCGTCTTCGCGCGCGGCCGGATCAACGTCATCGACCTGGGACTGCTGCCGGAGGACCTGCCGTGGGGCCAGGTGTCGCCGGTCGCGGGCCACGCGGCCTACGAGTACGTACGGCTCGCCGGCGAGTTGGCGACGTCCGGTGACGTACAGGCGATCTGCACGGCCCCCCTGAACAAGGAGGCGCTGCACGCGGCCGGGCACCTCTTCCCCGGGCACACCGAGCTCCTGGCGCACCTGACGGGGACGGCGGAGGTGTCGATGATGTTGTCGACGCCCAGGGTGAAGGTCATCCACGTCACCACGCACGTCGGCCTCATCGACGCGGTCGCGCGCATCGAGCCCGGCCTGGTCGAGCGGACCATCCGCCGAGGCGAGGCGGCGATGCTCGGCTCGGGCGTGCCGCGTCCCAAGATCGGCGTGTGCGGGATCAACCCGCACGCGGGGGAGAACGGCCTGTTCGGGTACGGTGAGGAGGAGGAGAAGATCGTCCCGGCGATCGAGCTCCTGCGCGCGGAGGGCATGGACGTGCACGGCCCGCTCCCCGCCGACACCGCGTTCTTCCTGGCGGGCCGTGGCGACTACGACCTGGTCGTGGCCATGTACCACGACCAGGGGCACGGCCCGGTGAAGATCCTCGGCTTGGAGGCCGGGGTGAACATCACGGTGGGCCTGCCGGTGATCAGGACGTCGGTGGACCATGGCACCGCCTTCGACATCGCGGGGAAGGGTGTCGCCGACGCCGGTAGCATGATCGAGGCCCTCCGCCAGGCGGCAGAGCTGTCGTCCGCTCGGGGCGTGTGACGGGAGGGGGCGACCGATGGGCCGCGCAGCGCAGGATCGCCGTGACGAGATCGTCCGCCTGGCCACCACGACCGGGCTGGCCAGCGTCGATGAGCTGTCGCGCCAGCTGGGTGTGACGGCCTCCACCATCCGCCGTGATCTGGCCCACCTGAAGGCGGCGGGGCTGCTGGCGCGCACGTACGGCGGGGCGATGGCGGTCGTGACCCACCCGGAGGCGTCGCTGCGGCAGCGTGTCGGGGAGGCGTTCGAGGCCAAGCGGGCCATCGCCGCCTGGGCCGCCGGGCAGATCCGCCCGGGGGAGACGATCCTGCTCGATTCGGGCTCGACGACGGGCGCGCTGGCCCACGAGTTGCGGCACGCCGTCGACCTGACGGTGGCCACCACGGGCCTGAACGCCCTGCAGGAGCTGGTGGGCGCGACCGGCGTGCACGTCGAGTGCCTGGGCGGCACCCTGCGTCACGTGAGCCAGGGCTTCGTCGGCCCGCTGGCGGAGGCGGCGCTGAGCAGGATGACGTTCGATCGGGTCTTCCTGGGCGCCGACAGCGTCACGGCCGAGGACGGCATCTGCGAGGCCAGCCTGCAGCAGACCCGCTTCAAGGAGCTGATGATGCAGCGCTCCCGCCACATCTACCTGCTGGTCCACGCCGCCAAGCTGGGCCGCCGCCCGTTCCACGCCTGGGCCCGCATGCCCGACACCTGGACTCTGGTCACCGACGCGTCGGCCACCCCGGAATCCCTCAAGCCGTTCATGGCGAGAGGCGTGGAGACGGTGGTCGTGGACCCGGACACCCACGGGTAGCCCCTTCGAGGGGCGGAGTTACCTGTCATGGCCGTCGAATCCGAGGGCGGCGGTGGGCTCGGCTGTGACGGTTATTCACTGTCGCGTGGCGTGTAGAGCATGATCCAGTGGTCCCTGTCGGAGTCGTGCAGCATCTCGACGCCGAAGTCCGACCATCCGCGGGTCGGATGGCGCATGTGCTTCGCCGCTCGCCACGCGCCGACCTCGCCCGTTTCCCAGTCGTCACGGAAGTTCGCGCTGGCCGCCGTCAGCTCGGCGTACAGGGATCGGAGGTACTCGTCGGCGGGGTACCGGCTGAGTGCCGTACGCAGCTCTGCTGCCGCGACCCGGGCGAGTTGTCCTGCGCCTTCTTCGCCGAGCAGGTCTGGGAGCGTCGTGTCGGTGAAGGCCTGGTAGACGATGTTGCGCCCGTACCGGCCAGTGGCCGGCAGCGGCCCGAGCATGCCTGACGCGACACGAATTCCTGCGCCCCGAGCCGTACTCGAACTCGCTCAGGAGTTCATCCGGTCCGTCGAGGCGAAGGACCTCGACGCTGTCTCACAGGGGAAAGGAGGAGATCCTCGCCTACACGGAGGCGCTCTTCCACAAATTCGTCCCGCTCGTCTGGCGTGACCACGAGTGGACCGTCTCGCAGGGCGGCGATGGAGTCTTCTTCCACGGAGAGGGAGACATGGTCCGTCGCCCGCGACGGACCAGCCTTATCGCAACAGCTACGTGACCAGCTTCGACACCGAAGACGGCAGGATCGTCCGGATGGCCGAATACGCGGACGCGTTCATGTACGCCGGCCTGCGCGTCCGACCGAACGGCGCCGAGTTTCGTGCCCTCCTCAGGGCCGTCGCACGCATGCTCTCTCCCGTACGGTCGTCCCGGTCGGGCAGGTAGCCCGACCGAGCCCGCCGTCTCGGCTGGGGCCGTCAGGGCGTCGAACTCCTACATATCGGAAGCCTGTCTCGTTCGCGCACACGAGCGCGCTCAGCCGGCGGGCGCGAGGGTTGTCAGAAGGGAGCACAACGCCAGGACCGGCGAAAAGGTACCCCAGACTCCCGGCGTGCGCCGTGAGCTGGGGCTGTGGGCCTGGTCTGCCAGATATGCCTGGTGGACGATACTGGGATTGAACCAGTGACCTCTTCCGTGTCAGGGAAGCGCTCTCCCGCTGAGCTAATCGTCCTTTATTGAGTGGTGAACTCAGAGCGGAAGACGGGATTCGAACCCGCGACCCTCACCTTGGCAAGGTGATGCTCTACCACTGAGCCACTTCCGCGTGCGCCGCACTTTACTTTAGCGGATCCCGAGGGGTCCGCCGGTCGCCGAGGTGGAGACGGGATTTGAACCCGTGTAGACGGCTTTGCAGGCCGCTGCCTCGCCTCTCGGCCACTCCACCAGGAGTCTTGCTCCGAGCGGAAGACGGGATTCGAACCCGCGACCCTCACCTTGGCAAGGTGATGCTCTACCACTGAGCCACTTCCGCGTGAACTCTCGGGCGACGTGCGCCCCGGTCACAGGAAAACCATATCGTCTTCCTGGAGTGCCCGTGCGCAGCGCGAGGCGGGTGAGGCCCGTTTTCAATGGAGCACGCGCATGTCCCTGGCCATCACGAACATCACGCGGTGCCCGAGCTGGATCTGGTGATAGCGCAGCCTGCCGGTGGTGGTGACGTGCCTCGACGGCTTGAAGGCGTTGGCGGCGTAGTAGGAGCCGGTGACCGTGTCGCCCAGCGTGTACGTCTGGCCGGTGCCGATCGTGTACTGGAGCGGCCGCAAGGGCTGGTGGGCGGCGAGCTTGTAGGCGGATCTCTCGGGATACGCCCGGCCGTACACCTTCACGTTGTCCTTGCGGGGCGTGACCAGGGGGCCCTTGGCGGGAATGGCGGTCGGAGCCGAGGCCGGGTTGTGGAACCACGCCTTCTGCCCCAGATACCAGATGGCCGTCCAGTCGTCCCGGCGCTCCGCGACGGCGTAGCGCTGGCCGGTGGAGGCGCGGGCGCCGTGGTCGTACACGCTGTGGGTGGCGGCCTTGTTCCCGTGCTTGCCGACGTCCTTGACCAGGGGCGCCGACGCCTTGGGCGCCGTGTGCAGCCAGACGGCCGAGGCGCCGTGCGGCGGGCACGCCTTGGCGGGCTTGGCGGTGTCGCAGCCGGTGAAGCGGGGACGGTGGGTGGCGTACGAGGGGCGGATGATGACGGACTCGCCGTTCTCGGCCGCCCTGAACGGCCGGTCCATGAGGTGGAAATAGTGCGCCCAGTCCCAGTACGGGCCGGGGTCCTCGTGCATGCCGGCGACCGTCGCCGGTGTGGTGCCCGGGACGTTGTCGTGGCCCAGGATGTGGGCGCGGTCGAGCGGGATGCGGTGCTTGGCGGCGAGGAACTTCACCAGCCTGGCCGAGGCCCGGTACATCGCCTCGGTGTACCAGGTGCCCCCCTTGGCCAGGTATCCCTCGTGCTCGATGCCGATCGAACGGGTGTTGACGTCCCAGTTGCCCGCGTGCCAGGCGATGTCGTTGGTCGCGACGTGCTGGGCGACATGTCCGTCACGGGAGCGGATCGTGTAGTGCCAGCTCACGTACTTCGGGTTGCGTACCAGGGAGGGGATGCCCCGGTAGGTGCCCTCGGTGTCGTGGATGACGATGTAGTCGACGGACCGGGTGCGGCTCAGGCGGTCGTGGTTGCCGTAGTCGCGGTGCTTCTTCTTGCCGAAACGCCGGTGCGCGGCGGGCATCCACTCGCAGGCGAGCGAGGCGGGGCACTCCGCGTGGCGCGCTCCGGACTCCGCCTTGGCGCTGTCGTACACCTCGTCGGTGCTGATGGCCGCACCAGCGTCGGCGTCGGTGTCTGCGTGGGTGCCAGCGATGGTGTCTGCGTTGGTGTCAGCGTCTGCGTCGGTGTCAGCGTCAGCGTTGGTGTCAGCGTCAGCGTTGGTGTCAGCGTCAGCGTTTGCGTCTGCGTCTGCGTCGGTGTCGATCTGCTGCTCGTCCGTGAAGGGCGGCGCGCCGGCGGGGTAGGGGTCGAGGTCGCTCTCGTGGTCGCCGATGAAGGGCGGCAGGTCGGGCACGGGGTCCAGGCGCACCAGGTGCCCGTCGTCGGTGCGGCGTTCCATGCCCTCCCGCATCACCGAGAACACCTCGTCGGCGAAGCGGCGGGCGGCGGCCGGATCCTCCGAACCCGAGTAGCGGGCGATTGCGCCGTACCAGTCGGCCGGGTTGGCGCTGGGGTGGTCCTGGTAGGAGGCGAGGAGGGCGGCGCCGGCCCTGATGTTCGCGGCCGGGTCGGTCCTGAGCTTGGAGGGGGCGACGCCGATGAGGCGGCCGGCCTCGGGGAGCGTCGCCCGCGGCGCCTCCTGCGCGGTCCGCAGCGCGGAGGAGGCGAGCGGCTCGACGCGCGCGCGGGGCATCGGGCGGGCCTCGTCGCCACGGGCGTCGCCGAGCGCGTCCCCGACCGTGCCGTCGAGCGCCTCGGCGGGGAACGTGTCGACCAGGTGCATCGGCCCGTAGCCGCCCGCCGTGCTCGGCCGCCCGCCGTTGGCGTCCCAGCGGGACTCCAGGTACGCCACGCCGAGCAGCACGCTCTCCGGCACCCCGTGCTCGCGGGCGGCCGCGGCGAAGTCGGCCTGCCGCCCCGGCGACGCGACGGCGCCGGCGGACCCCGGGCCGGCGGGCACGGCCGGAGGCCGGGCGGGCACGGTCAGCGCGGTGGCGGCCAGGACGGCGGCGAGCCAGAGCTGCATGAACATCTCCCCCATGGATGTCACGACGCGACTACTCACCGTAACTGTTCCCAGACGGGGATGTGTCAGACGGGGCGGATGATACGGATGGGATTTGCCTGGACGGCGCCGAACGAGGCATCCCCGTTCTCGGGTCGCGTCGGGATCGCCGCGCCGCTGGGGCCTGAGGATGCTACGACAAGCGTTCGAGTTACTTCCTGCCCGATATCGGGCAGGATGATGGCGTGTCTCGCTCCAGAGCCGTAAGGTCCTCGTCTGTGCCACCGGCACGGCCTCCGTACGAAGATCTCATCGCTCACCTCACGAGGACGAGCCCGCTCGGCCCCGGTGAGGCGGCGCGCGTGGTCGCCGACGTGCTGGCGTACTTCTCGGAAACGACCGAGGAGTACGTCCGGCGCCGTCATGGCGAGCTGAAGGCGCGCGGCCACACGAACGACGAGATCTTCCCGAGGATCGCCGCCGAATTACGCGGCCGCCGGGTGGCCGCGCCGGAACTGTCGCTGAGGCAGCTCCGCAGGATCGTCTACGGATGAACAGGAGACCTCGATGTGCGGAATCGTGGCCTACGTCGGCCCCAGGGACGCAGCCCCCATCCTGCTGGAGGGCCTGCAGCGACTTGAATACCGGGGCTACGACTCGGCCGGGGTCGTCGTCTCCAGCAAGGGGCTGAAGGTCCGCAAGGTCAAGGGGCGGGTGGCCGACCTGGCCAAGGTCGTGCCGGTCAGGTTCAAGGGCGGCCTGGGCATCGGGCACACCCGCTGGGCCACGCACGGCGTCCCCAGCGACGTCAACGCCCATCCGCACCTGTCCGCCGACCAGCGCATCGCGGTCGTGCACAACGGCATCATCGAGAACGCCGGAGAGCTGCGGGCCAAGCTGGAGGCCGACGGCGTGGAGTTCGCCTCCGAGACCGACACCGAGGTGCTCGCGCACCTGATCGCCCACGCCGCCGACGAGAACGACTCGCTGGAGGAGGCCGTCAGGAAGACGCTCAAGAGCGTCGTCGGCACGTACGGCATCGCGGTCATCGACGCCGAGCGCCCCGGCGAGGTGGTCGTGGCCCGCAACGGCAGCCCGATCGTGCTCGGCATCGGCGAGAAGGAGATGTTCGCCGCGTCCGACGTGGCCGCCCTGGTCCGCTACACGCGCCAGGTCGTGCATCTGGAGGACGGCGAGCTGGCCGTGCTGAAGGCCGACGGGTTCCACACCTTCGCCAGCGACGCCCGCGAGACGGCCAAGGAGCCGCTGACCGTCGACTGGGACGCCGGCCACTACGACACCGGCGGCTACGAGCACTACCTGCTCAAAGAAATCTCCGAGCAGCCCGAGACGATCACCCGTACGATGAGCGGCCGCCTCGACGAGCGTTTCCACGTCGCCCACCTCGGCGGGCTCAACATGGACGCCCGCGAGACGCGGAGCTTCCGCCGGGTGAAGATCATCGGGTGCGGCTCCGCGTACTACTCGGGACAGATCGGGGCGCAGCTCATCGAGGAGCTGGCGCGCATCCCCTCCGACGCCGAGCCGGCCAGCGAGTTCCGCTACCGCAACCCCGTCGTCGACCCCGACACCCTCTACGTCGCGATCAGCCAGTCGGGGGAGACCTACGACACGCTCGCCGCCGTGCAGGAGCTCAAGCGCAAGGGCGGCCGGGTCATCGGCATCGTCAACGCCGTCGGCAGCGCCATCGCGCGCGAGGTGGACGGCGGCATCTACCTGCACGCGGGTCCCGAGGTCTCGGTGGCCTCGACCAAGGCGTTCACCTCGACCACGGTGGCGTTCGCGCTGCTCGCGCTGCACCTGGGCAGGGTGCGCGACCTGTCGCCGGCCGACGGGCGGCGCATCGTGGAGGGCCTGCGCCGGCTGCCCGGCCACGTCGAGGAGATCCTGGCTCAGGGAGACAAGATCGCCGAGCTGGCGCGGAAGTACGCCGACCACGCCGGCATGATGTTCGTCGGCCGCGTGCGCGGCTACCCGGTGGCCCGCGAGGGCGCGCAGAAGCTGAAGGAGATCTCCTACGTCCACGCGGAGGCCTATCCGGCCAGCGAGCTCAAGCACGGGCCGCTCGCCCTGATCGGCCCCGAGATGCCGACGGTCGCGATCGTCCCCGACGACGAGCTGCTCGACAAGAACCTCACCACGCTCGGCGAGATCCGCGCCCGCGGCGGACGGGTACTCATGGTCGGCCATCGCGAGCCCGGCTCGAAGCTGGCCGACGACGTCATCGTGATTCCGAAGAACGAGATCGAACTCGATCCGCTCCTGCTCACGATCCCGTTGCAGCTGCTCGCGTACCATGCCGCCGTGGCGCTCAGCCGCGACGTCGACAAGCCGCGCAATCTCGCCAAGAGCGTTACAGTCGAATAATTGAGCCGCAAATCAGCCACATTCCCCTCAGGGTAGTGTTATCCGGCTTCAAACGACATAAATTCGATACTGTGCGGCAGTTCGACCATCAGAGGCCCCATCCCGCACGCATGTACGACTACATGCTCGGCGGGAAGGACAACTTCGCGGTCGACCGCCTGGCCCTCGACCAGCTCGCCGAGCTGGTCCCGGAGGCGGTCCCGCTGGCCCGCGCGAACCGGGCCTTCCTTCAGCGTGCCGTGCGCTACGTGGCCGCCGCGGGGGTCCGGCAGTTTCTCGACCTGGGCAGCGGGCTGCCGACCCAGGGCAGCGCGCACGAGGTGGCGCCCGAGGCCCAGGTCGTTTACGTCGATAATGATCCGGTGGTCGCCGCGCACTCCAGGGCCCTGCTCGAGGACTCGGGCAGGGCCGTCTTCGTGGAGGCCGACCTGCTCGACGCCGACGAGGTGCTGGCGCGGGCGGGCGCCCTGCTCGACCTGGCCGAGCCGGTCGGGGTGCTGCTGGTGTCGATCCTGCACTTCATCCCCGACCCGGCCGACCCGCAGAGCGCGGTGGCGGCGCTGCGCGAGCGGATGGCGCCCGGCAGCCACCTGGTGATCTCCCACGCGACGACGATGGCCCGGATGGAGGACGGCGATCGTGCCAGGTTCCCCTCCCAGGGCTCGTCCGCGGCGGGGGCCGATCGTACGCCGTCCGAGATCCGCGCGTTCTTCGGCGACTTCCCGCTGGAGCCGCCCGGGCTCGTGCAGGCCACCGACTGGCGTCCCGACCGCCCCAAACTGGTGGGCGACTGGTCGCTGCCGTCGTCGCTGATGGCGGGGGTCGGCAGGAAACCAGGCTGACGGCGGGCCGGGCAAGGTGCCCCCGGCTGACGGCGGGCCTGGAGAGGCGACCCGGCTGACGGCGGGCTTGGCGCGACCCCGCTGACGGCCCCGCCCGGGGCCGTGCCCGTACCGGCGAAACGCAGCGCGCCGATGCGGCCCCGGTGCGTGACGCTCCGCGATGGGTCAATAACCTTGGGTTACGGGGAGGCTCGGGGAGGGCGCATGCGGCGACGGCGGTTCTTGGCCTGGGGGCTGGGCGTGGCCGCGTGCGCGGCCGGCTGCGGCACGCAGCGGTTCACCGGAGGCGCGTCCGTGCTGCGCACCCGGTTCTCGATCAACCCGGGCGGGCGCCGGTGGGCCCGCGCGGGGCACGTGTTCGCCGGCGTGGCGCGCGCCGCCGGGTTCGAGACGGGCGAGGGCCCGCAGGTCACGGTGACCGGCCTGCCGGCGCTGGCCGCCGCCGAGCTCAACCAGGGCCAGAGCCTGCTCGACTCCGCCACTCCGCTGGCCAGGCTGGCCGGCGAGGTCGAGGTCGTGGTGGTGCCCGAGAACTCGCGGTTCAAGGAGTTCGGCGACTTCGGCGCCGCGCTGCGCGCCAGGCCCGGGCAGACGCCGCTGGCCGGCGGTCCGCAGGGCGATCCCGACCACCTGCTGTTCGGCCTGATCGCCAAAGGGCTCGGCGCCGACACCCGGCAGGTCGACTACACCGGCTATCCCAGCCGCCACGAGGTCGTCGCCGCGTTGTCGTCCGGCAAGGCGGTCGTCGCCGCGGGCCGGCTCGCGGAGTGGCGCACGATCATCGGGCGCGGCCGGATCAGAGCGCTCGCGGTGTCCTCCGCCGAGCGGCTGCCGGACCTTGACGTGCCGACGCTGCTGGAATCGGGCGTACGGGTGGATTTCGTGGACTGGATGGCGGCCTTCGGCGCTCATGACATGCCGGACGAGAGTCGCGAGTCGGCCGTCGGCATGTGCGACGAGGTGACCCGCTCGGCCGGCTGGGAGGCGGCGTGCCGGGCCGCCGGGTGGGTCTCGATCCCGCTCACCGGCGACGACTTCGAGCTGTGGCTCGCCTCCGAGGCCCGGCGCACGCGCGAGGTGCTGCGGGACCTCGGGATGGTCGACACGACCAAATCCACAAGATGCAGGGGTGGTTGCGGGATCCGCCACTAGATGTAGGATCCTGGTCGTCGCTGGTTCGCCTCTCCGGAGGCGGAGTAAAAGGGAACCCGGTGCGATTCCGGGGCTGCCCCGCAGCGGTGAGCGGGAACGACCGCCGTCACATGCACTGGAGCGATCCGGGAAGCGACGGCCAGTAGGCGCCGACGAGCACGCCCGCGAGCCCGAAGACCTGCCGGCGACGTGCCGGGCCGCGTCCTCCGATGCGCCCGGCGCGCAGTGTCCATGGCCTCGAGGGAGGGCCGGGGGCCGGTGCGGCCGTGGGTCCATGCCGCCGTGCTCTCGCGTGCCCTCACGGGGATGAGCTCGCGAGGAGAGAGCACGTGACGCAGATCGTCGAAGTTGACCGCCGCCTGGCCATCGAGGAGGCAGCCGCCCGGGTGATCACCGATCCGGCCAGCTCCCGGGTCGCCGCCGGGCTGCTGGCCGAGGAGATCGCCGACGAGGCGGCCGGGCACGGGGTGCGCTCGTTCTCCGAGTCGATCGCGGCCACCCACGCGGCAGGGCTGATCCAGGACGGGCTGGCGGAGTTCGTCGCCGCGCACGCCGCCGAACTGGACGCGCTGATCCGCGCGGAGGCGGACGACCGGTTCGAGTATTTCGGGTTGCGCACGGTCCATGACCGCTACCTGCTGCGCCATCCCGAGACCCGTAAGGTGCTGGAGCGGCCGCAGCACTTCTTCCTCCGCGTGGCCTGCGGGCTGGCGGAGTCGGTCGCCGAGGCGGCCGAGCTCTACGCGCTGATGTCCAGCCTGTCCTACCTGCCGAGCTCGCCCACCCTGTTCAACGCGGGCGCGCGCCGGCCGCAGCTGTCGTCGTGCTTCCTGCTCGACTCGCCGCGCGACGAGCTGGAGGGCATCTACGACCGGTACGGGCAGGTGGCCCGGCTCTCCAAGTACGCCGGGGGCATCGGCATCTCCTGGACCCGGGTGCGCTCGCGCGGCTCCCTGATCAGGGGAACGAACGGCCACTCCAACGGCATCGTGCCCTGGCTGCGCACGCTCGACGCGTCGGTGGCGGCGGTCAACCAGGGCGGGCGCCGCAAGGGCGCGGCCTGCGTCTACCTGGAGACCTGGCATGCCGACATCGAGGAGTTCCTGGAGCTGCGCGACAACACCGGCGAGGACGCCCGCCGCACCCACAACCTCAACCTGGCCAACTGGGTGCCCGACGAGTTCATGCGCCGCGTGGAGGCCGACGAGCCCTGGTCGTTGTTCGACCCCAAGGAGACGCCCGACCTCACGGACCTGTACGGGGAGGAGTTCACCGCCGCCTACCGCGCGTACGAGGCGGCGGGGCGCCACGTCCGGCAGGTCCCCGCCAGGACCCTGTACGGCCGGATGATGCGCACCCTCGCCCAGACCGGCAACGGCTGGATGACCTTCAAGGACGCCGCCAACCGCACCTCCAACCAGACCGGACGCCCCGGCAACGTCATCCACCTGTCCAACCTGTGCACCGAGATCCTCGAGGTCACCAGCGACGGGGAGACGGCCGTGTGCAACCTCGGCTCGGTCAACCTGGCCGCCTGCCTCGCGGACGGCGACGTCGACTGGGAGCGGCTGCGCCGGACCGTACGCACGGCCGTACGCTTCCTCGACCGCACCATCGACCTCGGCTTCTACCCCACGCCCGAGGCCGGGGCGGCCAACCGGCGGTGGCGGCCGATCGGGCTCGGCGTCATGGGCCTGGCCGACGTGTTCTTCACGCTGCGGCTGCCGTTCGACTCGCCCGCGGCGCTGGAGCTGTCCACGCGGATCGCCGAGGAGATCGCGCTGGCCGCCTACGACACCTCGGCCGACCTGGCCGCCGAGCGCGGAAGGCACCCGTCGTACGCCGACACCCGGGCCGCCGGGGGAGTGCTGCACCCCGATCACTACGTGGCGAGCACGCCGCGCTGGGACGCCCTGCGCGACAAGATCGCGACGACCGGCCTGCGTAACTCGCTCATGATCGCCATCGCGCCGACCGCCACGATCGCCTCCATCGCCGGCTGCTACGAGTGCATCGAGCCGCAGGTGTCCAACGTGTTCAAGCGCGAGACGCTGTCGGGCGAGTTCCTGCAGGTCAACCGCTATCTGGTGGCTGACCTTCAGGCGCGCGGGCTGTGGACGCAACGGTTGCGCGACGACATCAAGCGGGCCGACGGCTCGATCCAGTCGATCCCGGGCATCCCTGACGATCTCAAGGCCCTCTACCGCACGGCCTGGGAGCTGCCGCAGAAGGCGCTGATCGACCTGGCCGCCGCGCGCCAGTCGTACATCGACCAGTCGCAGTCGCTCAACCTCTTCATGGCCGGTCCGACGATCGGCAAGCTTTCCTCGATGTACGCCTATGCCTGGAAACGGGGCTTGAAGACGACGTACTACCTGCGCTCGCGCCCCGCCACCCGCATCGCCCAGACGACGGTCCCCGCGGAGGTCGCCGCGACCGCCCAGGAATCGCGGAGCGGCTTCGCCGCGCTGTCCGCCTCCGCGACGGCTGACGCCGTCGCCTGCTCGCTCGAGAACCCGGAAACCTGCGAAGCCTGCCAGTAAGGAGCCCGTCGTGCTGCTCGACCCCGGAATGGACCTCACCCTGCGCCCCATGCGCTACCCCGACTTCTACGAGCGTTACCGCGCGGCCATCCGCAACACGTGGACGGTCGAGGAGGTGGACCTGCACACGGACCTGGCCGACCTGGCCAGGATGACGCCGCAGGAACGGCACCTGATCAACCGCCTGGTCGCCTTCTTCGCGACCGGCGACTCCATCGTGGCCAACAACCTCGTGCTCAACCTCTACCAGCACGTCAACGCCCCCGAGGCGCGCCTGTATCTCAGCAGGCAGCTGTTCGAGGAGGCCGTGCACGTGCAGTTCTACCTGACCCTGCTGGACACCTACCTGCCCGACCCCGACGAGCGGGTGAAGGCCTTCGCCGCGATCGAGCACATCCCGTCGATCCGGGACAAGGCGGAGTTCTGCTTCAAGTGGATCGACTCGATCAACGGCCTCCAGCGGCTGGAGACGGCGGCCGAGCGCCGCCAGTTCCTGCTCAACCTCATCTGCTTCGCCGCCTGCATCGAGGGCCTGTTCTTCTACGGAGCCTTCGCGTACGTGTACTGGTTCCGCTCCCGGGGCCTGCTCAACGGCCTGGCCACCGGGACGAACTGGGTGTTCAGGGATGAGTCCATGCACATGGAGTTCGCGTTCAGCGTGGTCGACACGGTCAGGGCCGAGGAGCCCTCGCTGTTCGACGACGAGCTGGGCGCGCAGGTCACCGGCATGCTGGAGGAGGCGGTGGCCGCCGAGCTGGCCTTCGCGGAGGATTTGTGCGGGGACGGCATGATGGGCATGGGGGTGACGCAGATGCGCCACTACCTGGAATATGTTGCCGATCAGCGGCTTGTCCGGCTGGGGCTGCCGAGAAGGTACGGTTCGGCGAACCCGTTCGGGTTCATGGAGCTGCAGGACGTGCAGGAGCTGGCCAACTTCTTCGAGCGGCGGGTCTCGGCTTACCAAGTGGCGGTTGAGGGCAATGTGAGTTTCGACGAGTCTTTCTAGGACATAGGGGGCAACGAGTGCAGTCTCCGGCGGGCTGGCCCATCCTCGCCATCGCGGTGATCGGCTCGGTCCTCCTGGTGGAAGTGGTCCGGCGGGTGCTGAACCGGGTGGGGCGCAAGTGGGCGCTCGCCCGGCACCTCGTGGAGCACTGCACGTGGGCCGCGTTCGCGGTGGCCGTCGTGGTGGCGTGCAACCTGGTGGTCGGGCCGGGCATGCTCGGCCCGTCGCGTGCCGAGCGCGGCCTGGCCGCATCCATCGAGCACGCGCTCGGCCTGGTCACGATCGCCGCGGTCACCTGGCTGATCGTGCAGGCCACGTACGCGCTGACGGACGTCGTGCTCGACCGGCTGGTCCAGGTCGAAGGGGAGCGCAACCGCCGGGCACGGCGGATCATGACGCAGATCGCGCTGGTCCGCCGCATCGCCTCGGCCGCCTTCATCGTGATCGCGCTCGGCGCCATGCTCTTCTCCTTCCCCCAGATGCGGGCGCTCGGCGCGGGCCTGCTCGCCTCGGCGGGCATCGCCGGCGCCATCGTCGGCATCGCCGCCCAGCCGACCATCGGCAACGCGCTGGCCGGGCTCCAGCTCGCCTTCAGCGACGCGCTCCGCCTCGAGGACGTGGTCGTGGTCGAGAAGGAGTGGGGCAGGATCGAGGAGCTCACGCTCACCTACGTCGTGCTGCGGCTGTGGGACGAGCGGCGGCTGGTCCTGCCGGTGTCGTACTTCACCCAGAACCCGTTCGAGAACTGGACCAGGCACGGCAGCCGGGTGCTCGCCGTGGTGTTCCTGCGGGTGGACTGGTCGGTGCCGGTGCCCAAACTGCGGGAGGCGCTGTACGCGTTCCTGCAGGACAACCCGCTGTGGGACCAGAAGGACTGGACCCTCCAGGTCACCGACGTGCTCCCGAACGGGCTGGTCGAGCTGCGCGCCCTGATGAGCGCCGCCGACTCGCCGTCGTCCTGGGACCTCAAGTGCGACGTGCGCGAGTTCCTCGTCGAGCACGTCCGCGAGAACTACCCCGACGCGCTGCCCCGCTTCCGCGTCGACACCCCGGAGACGCACGCCGGCATGCACTGGACCGACGACCGCGACCGGCGATAAATAGGTGGCAGCCGCGCCGATCACGGGTTTACCGTGAAAAGCACAACGACGGGCTGACGACCGGCAGAAAGGGCGGCGACATGCGCGAACCGGGCACCATCCGGCCGTCGGCGGCCCTTCCCGGGCTGCCGCGAAGGCTTTCCGGATAATCCTTTCCCGGGATTTCCAGAAAGCCGCCTCGAGATATCGAGGCGGCTTTTTCATGCACGACCGAGTGTGGGGCAGTTTGGCCGCCCGCCTGCTTTGGGTGCAGGAGGACGCAGGTTCGAATCCTGCCACTCGGACGAGCGGCCCTGAAAGAACAGGGCCGCGGGCCACGGCCTGACCGGAGGGATTGGCGACCCCCGGCCGGACCACGCCCTCACCCCGGGCCGGCCCACGCCAGCCGGGCCCGGGGTCCAAGCCGCTGTGGCCCAACCGGCAGAGGCGCCGTCCTGAGGGGGCGGAGGGTCAGGGTTCGAATCCCTGGAGCGGCACCCAGTCCGGCGCGCGATCGACGTCCGTCCAGGAGGGGTTCGCCGGCTCCGTCAAACGGAGTGCCCCGGCAGGGCGGGGATCCGCGTCACGGGGTGCGGCGGGCAAGATAGAGGGCCGTCGTCATGCTCAGCGTCACCTGGTCGCCGAGGGCGTCGCGCAGCGCGCCGAGGAAGCCGGCCCGCACGTCGTCGCCGAGCATCCGGACGACCGAGCGCGTGGTCAGCAGCGCGAGGTAGTCGGTGGTGGAGAGCGTGCGCTCCGACGGGTAGAGCCGGGCCGACAGGTCCTGGAACGCGGGCTGCCGTTCCAGCTCCAGCCACCACCCCGACGTCTCGATCGACGCCTCGGTGGGCAGTTCGGTGTCCGGGACGATGTGCGGTGTGTGCGCCCGGTAGACGGCGAGCGCCGCGTCCAGCACCGCGGCGTCCTTGATCATGTCGACGTGCCAGAACAGGGCGACGGCGCCTCCGGGGGCGAGCACCTCGGCCGCCTTGCGCCATCTGACGTCGGGGTCGACCCAGTGCCAGGCCTGCGCGCTGTACAGCAGGCCGAACGCCCGCTCCGGCCGGAAGTCCTCGAACGAGGAGATCACGACCTTCACGTCGGAGTGCTCGCCCAGCCGCCGGTCCAGGACGCCGGCCATCGCGGGGTCGGGCTCGACGGCGGTGAGATCGATGCCGCGGGCCGCGAACATCGCCGTGGCCTTGCCGGTGCCCGCGCCCGCCTCGACGGCCGGCGCGCCGTCGAGCCTGGCGTAGGCCAGGACGTCGTCCACCAGAGCGTCAGAGTAGGCGGGGCGGATCCTGTCGTACTCGTCGGCCACTTCGCCGAACACCCTGGCTTGAACCCGCTCCGCGGTCATGTGCGCCCTTTCTTCGGCTGTTTCCGTCTTCCTATCAGAGCGCGTACACCATCATCGGCGCGCGCGGTCGGCCGCCGTCATGGCCCGCAGCATGTACGGGTGCAGCAGCTTCGCCCGCTGCCGCGGGATGCCGCCGGCGAGGGCCGCCTCGGCCAGCGCGTCCCTCAGCCATTCCACGTCCACGGGCCGGCCGTCGTCCCGCCTGAGCAGGGGCTCCCCGGGGGCCCTGCCCGACGACAGCGCCTCCAGCAGCGGCCGGGCCGGGGGCGGCACCGGGAAGGCCACGATGTCGCCGCGGCTGTCGTGCACGGTGACTATGGCGAGTTCCGCGCCGGCGATCGGGTGGAGGTCCTGGAGGGTCAGCTCGGCCAGGGCGTCGGCGGCGGCGCCGGTGGCGTCCAGCAGCGCGACGGCAGCGGCCTCGGCCTGCCTGCCGTCGGCGGCCAGCCGGGCGACGCCCTGGCGCAGCAGCCGGCGGTCGTCCCGGGTGAGCGCACCGGTGCCGGAGCCGGCGACGCGGTCGTGGCGTACCGCGCCGGAACGCCAGGCGAAGGCGTAGAAGGAGGACAGCACGCCGCGTTTCCTGCTCACCGTCGCGTTCGCCAGGGGCTTGCCGGGCACGCGTACGCCGATGGTGAGGGCGCCGGCGCGCGCCGCGTCGCAGTAGGTGTCGAGGTGGGATCCGGTGACCGCCAGCAGCTCGACGGACGGCTCGGCCTCGCGCAGCCAGCGCAGGAACGCGGCCAGGACCCGCAGGCGGACCTGCCTGGTGGCCGCGGACGGCCTTTCCCGCAGCCAGGCCGCCGCCGTGCGCCAGGTCAGCGGGTCGAGGGAGTCGAGCAGGTCGACATCGTCGCCCGGCACATCGCCCGCGTCCTGGGGGCCGCGGCGCGGGCGCAGCCCGGCGATCTGCCCGATGCTGGTCGCGGCCGCGCTCGCGCCCGGGCCGGGGCCTCCGTCGCCGGAACCTAAGGCCCTGCCCGCCGGTGGGGTGCTCTGTGCTCGACCGGAGGTCTCTGAGCCAGGCAGATCAGTCATGATCTTGATCATCTCACGGAGCTCGCCTCGCTCGCGTCCTCCTTCGGGACCTGTTTGCGGAGAACGCCGTCCTCGTACGAGCAGGAAGAGTCACCCGGGCGATCCACGAGGATCGGGTGCGGGGTGACCGGGCGCCTGCCATTCTCGGACCATGACCGACAGATCCCGGGTGCACCTGCTTCCGGTGTCCGTGGGCGGCCTGGCGTCGGGCGTGCCGCGGGCGCCTGTCGGCACACTCTTCCTCATGGCCGCCAAGGGAGGGCTGGTGGCTCCGCCCAGGTACGGCCACCCCCTGCTGTTCGGGCGCAACGAGCCCGACGTGCACCTGTGCGTGGGCGCGGGGGACCCGTGCGTGAGCCGCTGTCACGGCCGCTTGACCTGCTACGGCACCGAGTGGTGGATCCGCAACGAGGGGCGCCTGCCCATCCGGCTGCCGCGCTCCAACCTGCTGGTGGAAGGCGCCGAGGTGCCGCTGGAGCCGGGCTACAGCCCGCTGTTCATCCGTACGGGGCCGCGCGTCGAGCACCTGCTCGAGGTGTGGGTGGTGAGCGGCACGGCGGACCGGCCGCGCGCCGAGCCGCATGACTCGACCGGGCCGCGCCAGGCGTGGGAGCTGGAGCCCGGCGAGCGGCTCGTCCTGACCTCGCTGGCCCAGCGTTACCTGCGCCAGGAGGAGTACGCGCAGCCGCTGTCGTGGAAGCAGGTGGCGGAGGAGCTGAACGCCCTGTCCGGGAGCGCCCGCTGGACACCGCATCGCGCGGCCAACGTGGTGGAACGGGTGCGCGCCTCCCTGTCCGGCAAGGAGGTGAGGGGGCTGACCCGCGACGAGGTGGGCGAGCCGGTCGGCAACGCGCTCAACCACAACCTCATCGTGGAGCTGCTGGAGACCACGACGCTCACGCCACGGGACCTGGCCCTGCTGAACGAGGACGGCTGAGGTCGCCTCCGGAACGCGCCCGTCCCCGGAGGGTCACGTCCCACTGGCCATCGTCGGGATGAGGCTCGCGCATCCACGGCCCGTCCGCCTAACGTCATCGCATGTCTTCACTGTTGCTGCGCAATGCCCGGGTGGGCCTGCGCGGACCCATCCGTAATGTCCTGATCTGTGATGGAGTGGTCGCGGCGGTGACCACAGAGGAGCCGCCCGCAGAAGAGTCGGCCGACGTCCAGGGCGGCACGCTCCTGCCGGGGTTGTGGGACGCGCACGTGCACATGACGCAGTGGGCGCAGACCCGGCGCAGGGTGGACCTCAGCGCTGCCCGCAGCGCACGCGAGGCGGCCGGCCTCGCCGCCGCGCACAGCGGCTTCACCGTCGGATACGGCTTCCGCGACGGCCTGTGGCCGGACACGCCGGACAAGGCGCTGCTGGACGCGGTGGCGCCCGGCAGGGAGATCGCCCTGTTCAGCAACGACCTGCACACCGCGTGGCTCAGCTCCGCGGCGCTGGCCGCCGTCGGTGTGCCCGGCCATCCCACGGGCGTGCTGCGCGAACGCGAGTGCTTCGCCGCGATGGCCGCGCTGCCGTCGCCGCCGGAGCGGGAGCTGGACCGCTGGGTGGCCGAGGCGACGACGGCGGCGGCGGCGCGCGGCGTGGTGGGCGTGCTCGACTTCGAGTTCGCCGACAACGTCACCGACTGGTCGCGCCGGGTCCGCGAGCAGCGGGTGGACGTGCGCGTCGCCTGCTCCATCCCGAAGGACCGGCTGGAGGAGGCCGTCGGGCGCGGCCTGCGTACGGGGGATCCCGTCGCGGGGTCCGGAGGGCTGCTGGAGGTGGGGCCGGTGAAGATGTTCGTGGACGGCTCGCTCAACACCAGGACCGCGTACTGTGACGACCCCTATCCCGGCACCGAGGCGCGCGGCCTGCTGGAGACCCCGCCCGACGAGTTGCGCGCGACGATGGAGCTGGCCTTCGAGCACGGTGTGCGGCCGGCCGTGCACGCCATCGGCGACCTGGCGACCGGCATCGCCCTCGACGCGTTCGAGCAGGTCGGCTGCCCGGGACGGATCGAGCACGCGCAGCTGGTCAGGTCGGCCGACTTCGCCAGGTTCGCCAGGGCGGGGCTGGTCGCCGGCGTCCAGCCCGCGCACGCGCCCGACGACCGCGATGTGGCCGAGCGGCACTGGCCGGGCAGGACGCACCGCGCCTTCGCCTACGCCGCTCTGTTCGCCGCGGGCGCCGCGCTCGAGCTGGGCTCCGACGCCCCGGTGGCGCCGCTCGACCCCTGGGACGGCATGGCCGCCGCGGTCGCCAGGACCGACGACGAGCGCCCGCCGTGGCATCCGGAGCAGGCCGTCCCGCTGCCCGCGGTGCTCGCCGCCGCCGCCCGGGGGCGGCACCGTGTCCGGCCGGGCGAACCGGCCGATCTGATGATCACCGCGACTGACCCCTCGGATGTCGCCCCGGGCGCGCTGCGGGACATGGAGGTGGTCGGCACGCTGCTCGGCGGACGGTGGACGTATCGGCGACCCGGATGAGCTCAAGTATCAGGTACCTTATTAATGAAATCAGGTGCCTGATAGGGAGGAGCGGGCATGAAGGTGCTGATCATCGGAGCCGGCATGGGCGGCCTGACCCTCGCCCAGGCGCTGCGGCACGCCGGGATCGAGGTCGCGGTCCACGAGCGCGACCCGGCCGTGGAGGCGACCGGCGGCTACCGGCTCCACCTCGACGACCTGGCCTGCGCGGCGCTGCGCCGCCACCTCGCGCCCGACCACTACCAGGCGCTCCTGGGCAGCTCGGCGGGGTGGCAGGCGTTCCGCCGCTTCGCCGTCGCCGACCACCGGATGCGGCTGCTGTTCGCCGAGCCGCGCGAACGCGGGCAGGAGACGCTCATGATCGGCCGCATCCCGCTGCGCCGGCTCCTGGCTCACGGGCTGGACGGCGCGCTGAGGTTCGGCGCCGAGTTCACCGGCCACCGGGCACACGCCGACGGCACGGTCACGGCGCACTTCGCCGACGGGAGCACCGACCGGGGCGATCTCCTCGTCGGGGCGGACGGCGTGGGCTCGCGGGTCGCCGCGGCGCTGGCCGGCCGACCGACCTCGGCCCCCGCCGGGGTGAGCGGCATCGCCGGCCGCACCCCGCTGGACGGCCGGACCCGCCCGCTCGTCCCCGGCCTGCTGGCCGAGGGCCCGGCGCTGGCCTTCGGGCCGGGCGGGATCGGGATGTTCGTCACCGTCCACGACCCGGCGGGAGGCGCCGTGGTCGACCCCTCCGCCTGCACCGGCGTGCCCGCCGTGCTCGAGGAGCCCGCGCTCATCTGGGGTCTCCTCGCGCCCGACGGCCGCTTCCCCGGCCGGCCTCGCGAGCTCGACGGCGCGGGCCTGATGCGGGTCACCGGCGCGCTGCTCGACGGCTGGGACGGGCGGTTGCGCGCGCTCGTCCGCGCCGGCGACCCGGACACCGTGGCGT
Organism: Nonomuraea deserti; assembly: GCF_004348685.1. Taxonomy (GTDB): domain Bacteria; phylum Actinomycetota; class Actinomycetes; order Streptosporangiales; family Streptosporangiaceae; genus Nonomuraea; species Nonomuraea deserti. The sequence continues at coordinate 21,584 of NZ_SMKO01000065.1, forward strand.
TCTTCCGCTTCCACGCCGCCGACCCCGCCGCCGACCTGACGCCCTGGCCGGCCGGTGCCGTCACCGCGCTGGGCGACGCCGTCCACGCCATGCCGCCCACGGGGGGACGAGCCGCGGCCACCGCGATCCGCGACGCCGACCTCCTGGCCGGCGAGCTGGCCCGCGCGCACGCGGGGGAGTCCACCATCCCGATGGCCGTGCACCGCTACCAGAGCGGGATGGCCGCCTACGCGGGCGACGCGATCCGCACGTCGATGCAGCCGCTGGGGTGGGTGCACCGGCTCGCCGGCCCGGTCGGGACGGGGCTGGCACGGCTGGGCCTGCCCGCTGTGGCCACGGCCGCCCGGCTCGGCCGCCGCGTGGCGGGAGCCCGCGTTGCCTGAGCGGCGGCCCGGCTACGGGGCCTGGCCCGACGGGGAGCCGGACCTGCCGCTGTGGGAGCTGATCCAGACCTCCCATGTGGTCGCCAGGGGTTTCACCGTGCTCTTCGCCTCGGTCGGGCTCACCCCGACGCAGTTCGGCGTGCTGGCCACGCTCGCCGCCGGCGAGGACCTCAGCCAGGCCGAGCTCGCCCGCGCGGTCATGGTGCGTCCGCAGAGCATGAACGAGCTGTTCGTGTCGCTGCTCAAGCGCGGCCTGGTCGAGCGCGACGGGCCGGGGGGTCGCGGGCGCAGGGCGGGCTTGCGGATCACCGAGGCGGGCCGCGAGCTCCTCGCCCGGGCGCAGCCCAAGGTCGAGGAGTTCAACGAACCGGAGGCCATCGGGCTGTCCGCCGCCGAGGCCGCGGAGTTGTCCCGGATGTTGCGCGCCGTCCGCGATGCCCTCGCCTGACCCGTTCGCTCAGGGGGCGTATCCGAGCACGTGGTCACGCAGCAGGCGGCCGACCTCCGGGTCGCCGCGGTCGAAGGCCTCGACGAGGGGCTCGTGGTCGGCGGCGTTCTCGTGCGGCCGCATCCTGAACAGCCGGATCGACACGTGCGTCCACACCTCGATGCCCAGCGACTCCCACACCGAGACCAGCACCGCGTTGCCGGACGCGGCCACGATCTCGCGGTGGAAGCCGACGAGGTGGCGCACCTGGCCGTCGAGCGAGCCGGCGGCGGCCGCGTCGTGCATGCGGGCCACGTGCGCCCGCAGCGCGGGGACGGAGGGGCTGCCCAGGCGGGTGGCCGTCTCCTCCAGGCCCGCCCGCACCTGGTAGACCTCGCGCAGGTCGGCCGGGGTGAAACCGCGGACCCGCGCGCCCTTGTTGGGGGAGGACTCGACCAGCCTGAGGGCTTCGAGCTCGCGCAGCGCCTCGCGTACGGGTGCCTGGCTGACCTTGAGCTCGGCGGCCAGGCGGCGCTCCACGATGCGGTCGCCGGGCCCCCAGCGACCGCTGATCATGCCCTCGACCAGCACATCGCGGATCTCGTCACGCAGTGGCGGCCGCGCCACAGGCTCCACGGAGTAATCCTCTCATCATATGATCGATCATAGGGTGTTTAATGGAAGCATGCAGAGAGATCTGGATCCTCAGGAGACCGCCGAGTGGCTCGAATCGCTCGAGGCGGTCCGGCGGGAGGCCGGTCCCGATCGGGCCGACTACCTGCTGCGCAGGCTGGCCACGAGCACGCGCTATCTCAACACGGTGCCCACGGCGGAGGAACCCGCCTACCCGGGCGACCTCGCGTTGGAGGAACGTGTCGCGGCCTACGACCGGTGGAACGCCGCGGCCATGGTCACCCGGGGCGCCAAGCTGGGGCTCGGCGGTCACCTGGCCACCTACGCCTCGGCCGCCTGGCTCTATGAGGTGGGGTTCAACCACTTCTTCCACGCCGGCCACGACCAGGTCTATTTCCAGGGGCACGCCTCTCCCGGCGTCTACGCCCGCGCCTTCCTGGAAGGACGGCTGAGCGAGGAGCAGCTCGACCTGTTCCGCCGCGAGCCCGAGGGAGGCCTGCCGTCCTACCCGCACCCGAGGGCCATGCCCGACTTCTGGCAGTTCCCCACCGTGTCGATGGGGCTCGGCCCGCTCAACGCGATCTACCAGGCCAGGTTCAACCGCTACCTGCACAACCGCGGCATCAAGGACACCTCGCGCGGTCATGTCTGGGCCTTCCTCGGCGACGGAGAGATGGACGAGCCCGAGGCCACCGCCGCACTCACGCTGGCGGCACGGGAGGGCCTCGGCAACCTCACCTTCGTGATCAACTGTAACCTCCAGCGGCTCGACGGCCCCGTCCGCGGCAACACCCGTGTCGTTCAGGAGCTGGAGAGCGTCTTCAGGGGAGCCGGCTGGCACGTCGTCAAGGCGCTGTGGGGCCGTGAGTGGGACGACCTGCTCGGCTCCGACGAGCTGGTGGCCAGGCTCGGCGAGGTGCCCGACGGCCAGTTCCAGACGTACGCCGCCTCGTCCGGCGCCTACATCAGGGAGCACCTGTTCCACGGCCTGGACGTGCCCCACTCCGACGAGGACCTGCGGCGCGTCGTCGGCGGGTCGCGGGCGGGCCACGAGCCGCGCAAGGTGTACGCCGCCTACCGCAAGGCGCTGGAGCACACCGACGCGCCCACCGTGATCCTCGTCCAGACGGTCAAGGGCTGGACACTCGGCGCCGGGATCGAGGCGCGCAACGCCAACCACCAGATGAAGAAGCTCACGCAGGACGAGTTCCGCATCATGGGCGAGCGGCTCGGCCTGCCCGTTCCCGCCGGGGCGCTCGACGGCGAGCTGCCGCCCTACCTGCACCCCGGCCCTGACTCGCCCGAGGCGCGCTACATCGCCGAGCGGCGATCCGCCCTGGGCGGGCCGATACCCCGGCGCACGGTCTCCCACCACCTCCTGCCACAGCCCGGCGAGCGGCCCTTCCGCGGCCTGGCCAAGGGCTCGGCGCAGCCGGTGGCCACCACGATGGCGTTCGTCCGGCTGGTCAAAGACCTGATGAGGGAGCCGGAGACCGGGCGGCGCTGGGTGCCGATCGTGCCCGACGAGGCCAGGACGTTCGGCATGGAGTCGCTCTTCCCCACCGCGAAGATCTACTCGCCCCACGGCCAGCGCTACGACGCCGTCGACAGGGAGCTGCTGCTGTCGTACAAGGAGGCGGTCGACGGGCAGATCCTCATCGAGGGCATCACCGAGGCGGGGTCAATGGCGTCGTTCACCGCCGCGGCCTCCAGTTACGCCACCCACGGCGAGCCGATGATCCCCTTCTACATCTTCTACTCGATGTTCGGCTGGCAGCGGACCGGCGACCAGATGTGGGCCCTGGCCGACCAGCTCGGCCGCGGCTTCCTCATCGGCGCGACCGCCGGGCGCACCACGATGACGGGGGAGGGGCTGCAGCACGCCGACGGGCACTCGCAGCTGCTCGCCTCGACCAACCCCGCGTGCCTGGCCTACGACCCCGCCTTCGCGTACGAGGTGGGGGTGATCGTGCGTGACGGGCTCAGGCGCATGTACGGCCCCGCGGCCGAGAACGTGTTCTACTACCTGACCCTCTACAACGAGCCGAAGCCGCAGCCCGAGATGCCCGAGGGCCCCGAGGGGAGCATCGAGGAGGGCATCGTCAAGGGCATCTACCGCTACTCCGCCGGCGGTGGTGCCGCCCACCTGCTGGCCAGCGGCACCGCGATCCACTGGGCGCTGGAGGCGCAGCGGCTGCTGGAGGAGGAGTACGGCGTCGGCGTCGACGTGTGGTCGGTGACCTCGTGGAGCGAGCTGCGCAGGGAGGCCATGACCGCGACGGGCGTGCCCTACCTGCGGCAGGCCATGGCGGGGACGAGCGGGCCGGTGATCGCGGTCAGCGACTGGATGCGGGCGGTGCCCGACCAGATCCGGCCCTGGATCGACCGGCCGTGGACGTCGCTCGGCACCGACGGGTTCGGGCTTTCCGGCCCGCGCGAGGACGTACGCCGCCACTTCGGGGTGGACCCGCGTTCGATCGCGGACGCGGTGCTCAAGGCGGTCGAGGAGTAGGGCTGCGCGCCTGGTCGGGCCGGGCCGTCCGATATATTGCGAAATGCCGTGATCACCAGGGCGAGGAGGAGACATCCATGGACGCCGATCAGTTCTTCGACCGGCACCTCGACCGCATCCCGATCCTCGGCATCTTCCGTAACCTCGACCCCGAGGCGACCGTGGCGATGTGCGAGCGGGCCTGGGAGTTCGGGGTCGAGCTCATCGAGGTGCCCGTGCAGACGTCCGGCGCGCTGCCGTCACTCCGGGCGGCCGTCGAGGCCGCGAAGGGGCGGGGGAAGAGCGTCGGCGCGGGAACGGTGACCACGGCCGCGCAGCTGTCGGCGGTGCACGACCTGGGGGCGGCGTTCACGGTCGCGCCCGGCCTGCACCCCGAGGTCGTCGCCGAATCGCGCCGCCTCGGGCTGCCGCACCTGCCGGGCGTGGCCACCGCGACGGAGATCGCCGCCGCCCTCGCGCACGGCTTCACCTGGCTCAAGGCGTTTCCCGCCAAGCAGCTGGGGGCCGGCTGGATCGCCGCCCAGCTGGCGCCGTTCCCCTCCGTCCGGTTCGTCGCCACCGGCGGGATCGACGCCACCAACGCGGCCGACTTCATGGCCGCCGGGTGCCGCGCCGTGGCCGTGGGGTCGGCGCTCAACGATGACGAGGCGCTGGCCAAGCTGCGCGCGAGCATCCCGGCGTGACACCACCCCTGCGGTGATCCGCACGGGCGCGAAGGCTCTCCCGCCCGCGCGGATCATTGTGGAACGCTCCAGGACTCTTGCGCCTTGTGAACCGTATGTCGTACGGTACGACGTACGACAACCCTGGAGGATTTCTTGACCGACATCCGGCCCTTCCGCCTCGAAACCGCCCAGGCCGACCTCGACGACCTGGGCGCGCGGCTCGATCGGGTGCGCTGGCCGGACGAGGTGCCCGGCCACGGCTGGCGCTACGGCGTGCCGCTCGCCCACCTCAAGCGCCTGGTCGAGCACTGGCGCACCGGCTACGACTGGGAGGCTGCGCGGGCCGAGCTCAACCGGCATGACCAGTTCGTCACCGAGATCGACGGGCAGCGCGTGCACTTCCTGCACGTCCGCTCCGCGAACCCCGGCGCGCTGCCGCTGCTGATCACCCACGGCTGGCCCAGCTCCCCGGTCGAATACCTCGACGTGATCGAGCCGCTCAGCCGCGACTTCCACCTGGTCATCCCGTCCCTGCCGGGTTACGGCCTGTCCGGGCCCACGCGCGAGAGCGGATGGGGCTCCACCCGCATCGCCCGCGCCTGGCTGGAGCTCATGACCCGGCTCGGCTACGAGCGCTTCGGCGTGCAGGGCGGCGACTGGGGCACGTGGATCTCGCGCGAGGCCGGCGTCCTCGCCCCCGACCGGGTCGCCGGGATGCACGGCAACGGCATCATCTGCTTCCCCATCGGCGCGCCCGGCGAGTTCGACGGGCTGAGCGAGGTCGAGCGGGAGCGCCTGGCCTTCCGCGAGAGCTACATGACCGAGCAGTACGCCTACAAGCTCATCCAGTCCGCCCGCCCGCAGACCTTCGCCTACGGCATGGCCGACTCGCCGGTGGCGCTGCTGGCCTGGTTCGCCGGCGTCTACCACGAGTGGAGCGACGCCGAGATCGACGCCGACCGGCTGCTCACCACGGTCATGCTCTACTGGCTGACCAACACCGCCGGCTCGGCCGCCCGCTCCTTCGTCGAGACGCCCGACACCGAGACGGACACCGGCGTCGAGTGGGAGCTCAAGCCCGCGACCGTGCCCACCTCGATCTCGGTGTTCCCGAAGGACATCCTGCGGCCCATCCGGCGCTTCGCCGAGCGCGACAACAACATCGTCGGCTGGGTGGAGCACGAGCGGGGCGGCACGTTCGCCGCCCTGGAGCAGCCGGAGACGTTCGTCGCCGACGTGCGCGCGTTCTTCGCCGGCCTGCGCTGAGCAGGCCACCCCGGCCGGCCCCGGCGGGTCCATGACCTGGAGAATGCTCTCCCATGAGCTGGGAATTCACGGGCGGCAGGGCGCTCGCGGGCTTCTTCGTCCTGCTGGTCGTCCTGGCCGTGCCGTTCTGGGTGGCCGGGGCGCTGACCGGGACGACGCTGGCGCGAGGGCTCCCGCTCAGCGCGCTCATGTTCGTCGTGCCCGCCGTCGCGGCCGCGATCATCACCTACCGGCGGGCGGGCGCCGGCGGGGTGAGGCGACTGTGGGCGCGCACGTTCGGACCCGGCGAGCGCGGGCGGAGAGCCTGGCCGGTGGCCGCCGCGCTGCTGCCGCCCGCGCTGGCCGTCGTGTGCTCGGCCGTCACGCTCCCGTTCGGGCCGCCGAACGCGCTGACAGCGATGCCGCTGCTGACCGCGCCGCTGCTCGTGGTGGTCTTCCTTCTCGCCGCGGCCTGCGAGGAGGCGGGCTGGACGGCCTTCGCCACCGACCCGCTGAACGACCGGCTGGGCCCGCTCAGGACCGGCCTGCTCCTGGGCGTGATCTGGGGGGTGTGGCATTTCGTGCCCCTGGCGCAGGCCGGTCACTCCGTGGTGTGGATCGCCTGGTGGTTCCTCGGCACGGTCGCCGCTCGCGTGGTGATCGTGTGGCTCTACCTCGAGGCGGGCCGGGCCGGGCCGGCCGCCGTGCTCTTCCACTGCATGCTGAACGCGGCCGCCTACAACTACGGGCCGACCCACGCGCTGGCGGTCTCCGCGATCGTCATGTCGGTCGTGGCGGCCGCCGCGGCGCTCCCGTGGCGGGCCGGGGTGCGCGTCTGAGCATGCGGGGTGCGCGCGTTACCGTGTGCGCATGAGCGTGCGGTACTGGCGTGACCCGCTGTGGGGCGGAGTGGACCTGATGCGGGCCCGGTTCACGGGCGACCCGTTCGCCCGGCACAGCCACGACACGTACGCGATCGGAGTCGTCGAGGAGGGCCTGGAGGAGATCGCCTTCCCCGACGGGCCGCGGTGCACCGGCGCGGGCGAGGTCGTCATGATCGACCCGGGCGTCGTGCACACCGGACGGGCGCGCACGCCCGACGGCTGGACCTACCGCGTCCTGTACCCCAGGCCGGAGCAGCTGGCGGCCATCGCCGACGAGGCCGGCGCCGCCGGCGGGCCTCCGGCGTTCACCACCTGGTCGGCCGCCGACGAGCGAGCCTCCGCGCTGCTGCTGTCCGCGCACCGCGCCGCCGAGCAGGGGCAGCGGCTGGCCGCCGACTCGCTGCTGCGCGTCGTCATGGCGCGGCTGATCGGCGCGTACGGCGCCCGCGGGCCACGCTCCGGCCGGCCGTCCCGGCCCGCCGCGGCCGGCCGGGGCGTCGCCGCCAGGGCGCGCGAGCTGCTGCACGAGTCCCTGACCGACCCGCCCGACCTGGGCGAGCTGGCCGCGGCCGCGGGCACGGCGCCGTTCGCGCTGCTGCGTTCCTTCCGCCGCGCGTACGGGCTGCCGCCGCACGCCTACGTCGTCCAGCTGCGGGTCAGGCGCGCCCGCGCACTGCTGGAGCGGGGGACGCCGCCGGCGGAGGCGGCGGTGGCCGCCGGGTTCTGCGACCAGTCGCACCTGTCACGGCACTTCCGGCGCATGGTGGGGGTGACACCGGGCGCCTACCAGCGGGGGGTGCTGGCAGGCGGCCCGGTCAGCAGGGAGCGCGGATGACGCGGAGCATGGTGCCGGCAGGCCGCCCGGTCAGCAGGAGGCGCGGATGGCGTGGAGCGCCTCCTCCACGCGGTCGGCGCGGGTGCGGACACTGAGCACGCACAGGCGCAGGTAGAACGCACCCTCCAGGGTGGTGCTCGACAGGTAGACCCGCCGCGTGGCGTTGATCCGGTCGAGGAGGCGCCGGTTGGCGTCGTCGGACCCCCGCAGGCGGAAGGGCACCACGCTAAGGTCCGGCTGCCACGGCACCTCCAGGCGCGGATCCGCGGACAGCTCCCGGTGCACCACCCCGGCCAGGTCGAGCTTCTCGTCCAGCGCCTCCTCGAAGGCCCGCACGCCGTGCAGGTGCAGCGGCAGCCACAGCCGCAGGCCGCGGAACTCCCGGGTGAGCTCCACGCCCAGGTGCCCGTAGTCGGGCAGTCCGTCCACCTCGTGGATGTCCTGCAGGTACCGGCCGCCGCCCGCGTGCGCGGCGCGCAGCACGGCCGGCTCGCGTACGAGCAGCACGCCCGTCCCGTACGGCAGGAACAGGCTCTTGTGCGGGTCGAACGTGATCGAGTCGGCCTCCTCGATCCCGGCGAGCCGCTCCCGCCCACGCCGGGTGAGCTGGAAGCCGCCGCCGTAGGCCGCGTCGACGTGGTACCAGAGCCCCTGCGCGCGAGCCAGCCGGCCCAGGTCCGCGAGGGGGTCGACGGTGCCGGTGCTGGTGCTGCCCGCCGTGCCCGCCAGCAGGAAGGGGCGCAGCCCGGCGGCGCGGTCCTCAGCGATCATGCGGGCCGCCTCGCGGACGTCCATGCGCAGGTCCGCGGTGGTGGGGACGGTCCGGATCCGCTCGGCGGGCAGGCCGGCGATCTGGGCGGCCTTGGCCAGGCTGTAGTGCGTGTGCTCGGTCACGTACACGGTGCCGTCGCCGAACGCGGCGCCGAGCCGGTCGTGCCGGGCGGCCACCACCGCGGACAGGGTGGCCGCCGAGGCGCCGGTCGTGATCAGCCCGCCCGCGCCGGACGGCAGCCCGAACAGGCCCGCCATCCAGGTGAGCACGCTCTCCTCCATCGCGACCAGCGCGGGCGCGGTCTGCGCCACGCCGGTGTAGCGGTTGGCCACCTGGGCGAGCAGCTCGGCCAGGGCCGACGAGACGAGGCCGCCCGCGGGGAAGTAGGCCAGGTAGCCGGGTCCCGCCGTGTTGACGCCCTGCCCGGCGGCCTGCCGGAAGGTCTCGATCAGGGTGCCGAAGTCGCCCGGCTCGCCGGCCGGCGGGCGGCGCAGCAGCGCGGCCAGCCGGCCGGCGTCGCGGTAGTCGCTGGCGGGCTCGTCCGGCAGCTCGGCGACCTGCCGGACGATGAGGTCGACGGCCTGGCGGCCGAGTTCGGCGACGGTGTGCGGGGCGAGGTCCAGGGGGAGTGCGGTGTGGCGTTCCTGCTGGGTGGTCATGTCCCGAGACGGTAGGGAATCGGGCAGAGATGGGGATTGGACGTTCTTGCACCTTTCAGGTGTCGGGGCAGCGGTCAGAAGAGGCTCTCCCGCCGGGGCAGGTCGATCACTCCGGTGAGGGCGAGCAGCCCCAGCGGCACCAGCGCGGCGAGGACGGCCCACGTGACGGGATGGCCGAGGTTGAGCGTCCAGGTCGCGCCGATCCTGGCGGGCACCAGCAGGGCCGTGTCGTGCCGGTTGAGGTAGACGGTGCCGCCCAGGAACCAGTGGCGGTCGTCGTCACGCTGCGTCGCCCCGGTCTCCTCGGCGTCCTCTCCCGGCAGGGCCGGCAGGCGGTGCCCGGCGTGGCCGACGCGGATCTCGCGGACGATCAAGGCCACCAGCAGCGCGACGAGCGGGACGTACGTCGCGATCCGCCAGACGAGTGACGGCGGGACCAGCTGCCACAACTGCAGGGACGTGACCAGCAGCCCCAGGTTGAGGCAGGCCGCCCCGGCGAGCGTCAGCCGGGCCACGCCGCGCAGGTAGACCCGGTACCTCCGGGCAGATCCCGCGGGACGGGCGGCGTCGAGGTCCGGCCGCGCGCGCAGGACGAGCAGCGTCATCACGGGGACGAACAGGGTGATCCCGGTCTGGATGAGCACCGGCTCGAACGCGGCCCACGGGGTGAGGGCCCGCGCCGGGGCGGCCGGGTCGACGCCGTACCCCCGGAACGACGGCAGGGCGCCCAGCGAGCCGTACCGCCACCCGCCCACACCCGCGGTGACCAGCGTGATCACGAGCGCCGGCAGCGCCCACGCCCAGGGCACGCGCACCGGGTCGGTGCGGAACGTGGTGTCCACGGTGACGCGCTGGCGCAGCCCTTCCTGCCAGCCTCCGTCGCGCTTGGCCGCGCGGACCCCGCGGCCGGCCCGCACGTAGAGCGCCAGATCGGCGACGCCGAGCACGGCGCAGACGCCGCTGATGAAGCCGGCGCCCCGGCCGGCCGCCACGAGCGGCACGCCGACGGCGGCGGCGCTCAGGGCGGCGAGGAGCACCAGCCTGGTGTAGGCACGGCGTTGCCCGATCACCTCGGGGTCGGCGACGTACGCGTGCGGCACCAGCACCCCGAACGGCATCGTCGGCCTGGTCAGCGCCGGCATGGCCAGCGACACCCCGCTCACCAGGGCGATCGTGGCCAGCACGGTGGCGATGGGCAGCGTCATGAGGTCGTCTTCTCCTCGGCTCGGAATTCCGACAGCACGGCCTGGCAGCGGCGCAGGACCTCGTCGCGGTCGAGGCCGTGCACGGTGGCCTCGGCCAGCAGCACGCGGGCGCGCTCGTCCCAGCCCGCCACGAAGCCGGGCTCGGGTGGTCCTGAGGAGGGGTCGCGCCTGATGACCGCGCCGCTCTTGCGGTTGACGCGGATGACGCCCTCGCGCTTGAGCAGGTCGTACGCCTTGTTGACCGTGTGGAAGTTGATCCCGAAGTCGGCCGCGAGCTGGCGGGTGGACGGCAGCGGGTCGCCCTCCACGGCCTCGCCCGCGGCGATCGCCTCCACGATCCGGTCCCGGATCTGCTGGTAGATCGGGACCTCGCTGTCGAGATCGATGTGCAGGTTCACGCCCACAGCTTATCTGATATACAACTAATAGAACAGATGGAACTCACCGACGATGGGAGCCCGGCCATGTTCACCCTCGACATCACCCCGACCACGCTCACCGTGCGGTACGAGCGCTGGACGCGGCTCTACGTCCGCAGGGCGCGCACCGACATCCCGCTGGCGGCGATCCGCGAGGTCGTGCCCGTGGCCCGCCCCCTGGCCCAGGCCAAAGGCCTGCGTGCGGGCATCGTCGTCAGCGGCGTGCTCAAGGCCGGCACGTGGACGGGCTTCGACGGCGTCAGGCGGCTGGTGTGCGCCCGGCGCGGCGAGCCCGGGCTGCGCATCGTGCTCGACCGGCGCATCGACGGCGTCGACGAGCTGGTGCTCAGCCTGGCCGGCGCGGAAGACGTCCGGCGCAGGCTGGCGGGAGCGGCCGCGTGACCGCCGTCGAGGTGCGCGGGCTCGGCAAGGCGTACGGCCCCGTGGCCGCCGTCACCGACCTCAGCTTCGACGTGCCGCCGGGCAGGGTCACGGCCTTCCTCGGTCCCAACGGGGCGGGCAAGACCACCACCATGCGCATGGTGCTGGGCCTGGTCGCCCCCGACACCGGCAGCGCCACCATCGGCGGGGTGCGCTACGCCGGCCTGCGCCGCCCGGCCGCGACCGTCGGCGCCGTCCTGGACACCTCCGGGTTCCACCCCGACCACACCGCCCGCGCCCACCTGCAGGTGTACGCGCGGATGGGCGGCTTCCCCGTCCGCCGCACGGAGGAGGTCATGGACCTGACCGGCGTGACCCCGTTCGCCGGGCGCCTCACCCGGGCTTTGTCCACGGGGATGCGCCAGCGCCTCCACCTGGCGACCGCGCTGCTCGGCGACCCGCGCGTGCTGCTGCTCGACGAGCCCGCCAACGGCCTCGACCCGGAGGGGAACGCCTGGCTGCGCGGCTTCCTGCGCGAGCTGGCCGCGCAGGGCCGCGCCGTCCTGGTCTCCAGCCACGTGCTGAGCGAGGTGGAGCAGCTCGCCGACCGGGTCGTGGTGATCCGCGAGGGCCGGCTCGCCGTCGCGGGCCCGGTGACCGACCTGTACGGCGACCCCGGAGTGCTCATCCGCTCGCCCGGCGCCGACACCCTGCACGCGCTCCTGCCCGGCCTGGGGGAGGGGGTCACCGTCGAGCGCACGGCCGAGGACGCGCTGCTGGTCCACGGGCTGCCCGCCGATCGCATCGCCGCGGAGGCGAGCGCGCACGGCATCCCCCTGCACGAGATCACCCCGGTACGCCCCACGCTCGAACAGACGTTCCTCGACCTCACCGGAGGGCCCGCATGACCGCTTTCGTCCTGGCGGAGTGGCGCCGCCTGATCAGCGCCAGACTCTGGCGGTGGGGGGTGCTGGCGGCGATCTGCAGCGGCGCGTTCACCGCGCTGCTCGCCCTCATCGGGCCGGAGAACTTCGATCCGCCGCTGCCCGGCCTGCACACGACGGAGGGCACGCGCGTGGTGCTCGGCCTGCTCGGGCTGCTCGCGTTCGTGCCCGCGCTGCTGGGCACGTCGGCGGTGGCGGCCGAATACCGCCACCGCACCATCACGACCACGGTGCTGTACGCGCCCCGGCGATGGACCCCGCTGGTCGCCAAGATCGTCACGTTCACGGCGGCCGGCCTGGCCTACGGGGCGATCACCGCGGCCGTGGCCGCCGCGGGGCTCTTCACGGCCGCCGCCGCCAAGGGTGTCACCCTGGGGCTGCCCGCAGGCGAGGTGCTCGGGCTGCTGGCCAGGATCGCGGTGACCATGGGCGTCTACACGCTGCTCGGCGTGGGCTTCGGCGCCCTGCTCCGCAACCAGGTGGCCGCGCTCGTCGTGCTCGGCTCGTACTTCTACGTCGTGGAGACCGCGCTGATGCTCGTCCCCGGGGTCAACACGCTCTACCCCTACCTGCCCGGCGGGGCCACCGCCGCCCTGACCGGCTTCACCTACCTGGCCGACGCCGTCGCCGCCCAGACCGGCGGGGCGGCAGGCGCCCTGCTGCCCGCCCCGCTGGGCGGCGCCGTCCTCGTGGGCTACGCGGCGCTGGCCGCGCTCGCCGCCGTCGCGGTCTCGTTGCGCAGGGACATCACCTGAAAAGGGCGCGCGGGTCGCCGGAGGGCTCCGGCATAATCCTCCGGGATGAATCGACAACTGCTCAGCCACCTCGCCCATCGTGACCACCCCATCGCCGCCCCCATCAGCGACGACGCCCTCGAACGCCTGCTCCGGCGGGCGCGGCTGCCGGCGGACGCGCGCATCCTCGACCTCGGCTGCGGCGAGGCCGGATGGATCATCAGAGCTCTGGAGCTCCATCCGAAGGCGACGGCCGACGGGGTGGACGTCTCCGAGGCCGCGCTCGCCGGCGCCGCCGAGCACGCCGCGGCCCGCGGCGTGTCCGACCGGCTCCGCCTGCACCACACCACCGCCGCCGACTTCACCGACCCCGAGCCGTACGACCTCGTCCTGTGCGTCGGCTCCACCCACGCCTTCGGCGGCCTGACGGAGTCGCTGCGGGCCGTGCGCCGCCACCTGCGTCCCGCCGGGCGGGCTCTCCTCGGGGAGGGCTTCTGGGAGACGACGCCCTCGCCGGAGACCCTGACCCTGCTGGACGCGGGCCTCGACGAGTACGCCGACCTCGCGGGCACGGTGGAGCGGGCCGAGCACGCCGGCTACGCCACCGTCCACGCCCACACCAGCACGCGCGCGGAGTGGGACGAGTACGAATGGTCCTGGACCGGCTCGCTGACCGACTGGGCGCTCGACCACCCCGGCGCCGACGGTGACGCCGCCCTGGCGACGGCCCGCGAGCACCGCGCCGCGTGGCTCCGCGGCTACCGCGACGTCCTCGGTTTCGTCACCTTCCTGCTCCGGCCGGTGCGAGAGCCGTGAGCCTCACGTGCCCGGTCGTGGCGGGGCGCGTGAGGTCCACGTGCCTGGTCACCGCCGGGCCGGCGGGAAGGCCATGAGCATCACGAGCAACTTCGAGAGAAGGTCATGAACATCACCCACGCTGTCGTCACGGGTGCCGCGGGCGGCATCGGCAGGGCCCTGGCCGCCGGCCTGCGCGCGGCAGGGGCGCACGTCGTGCTCGCCGACGTCGACGCGGCCGGGCTCGCCGCCGCCTCCGCCGAGCTGGAAGCCGACGCCGTGCCCACCGACGTCGCCGATCCAGCGGCGATGGAGGCGCTCGCCGCCGCCGCGCCCGGCGCCGACCTGGTGTGCCTGAACGCGGGCATCGTCGGCCAGGACCTGGGAACGCCGTGGGAGGCGAGCGACGACGACTGGGGCAGGGTGTTCGCCGTCAACGTGGGCGGAGTGCGCAACGGCCTGCGCGCCTTCGTCCCCAGGCTGCTCGCGGCGGGGCGGCCGGCGCACATCCTGGTCACGGCGTCGCTGGCGGGGCTGGTGACGTTCCCCGGCGGCGGGGCCTACGCCGCCTCGAAACACGCCGTGGTAACCCTGGCCGAGCAGGCCGCGCTGGCGCTGGAGGGCACGCCGGTCGGGGTGACGCTGCTCTGCCCCGCGCTCGTACGGACGGCCATGTCGCCCGAAGGCGAGGACCCGGCGGTCATCGCGGACGCGGCGCTCGCGGCGGTCCGGGACGGCCGCTTCGTCGTGACACCGGACGAGTGGCGCGCGGCCGTCTCGCATCGCGGCCACCGCCTGGCCTCCGGCGCTCGCCCCGAGATCCCTTCACCCGCGTAGCGGGCTCCGGCGCCCGCTCCGTCCGCTCACCTGCGCGGCCGTCCGGCCGGCCGCGCAGGTGACCCGGCCGTGCTGTCGGGTCGCTGACCTGTCACATCTTGACGCGATCCTGAACCTCGTAGACACTAATCCTACTTGTATAGTAGGAATGATAGGGAAAGAGGGGATCGTGCGAGCGCTAATCCTGCTCGGGCTGGTCGGCTTCGCGGCCCAGCTCGTCGACGGCAGCCTGGGCATGGCCTACGGTGTCACCTCGACCACGCTGCTGCTCGCCATCGGCACCAACGCGGCCGCAGCCTCCGCCACCGTGCACCTGGCCGAGATCGGCACCACGCTCGTCTCGGGCCTGTCCCACTGGCGCTTCGGCAACGTCGACTGGAAGGTCGTCGCGAAGATCGGTGTCCCTGGAGCCGTCGGCGCCTTCGCCGGGGCGACGTTCCTGTCCAGCCTGTCGACCGAGGTCGCCGCGCCGGTCATGTCGATCATCCTGCTGGTGCTGGGCGCCTACATTCTGGTCCGCTTCACCGCCCTGGGGCTGCCGCGTGGCAACCTGGGCAAGCCGCTGCGCAAGAGGTTCCTGGCGCCGCTCGGGTTGCTGGCCGGCTTCGTCGACTCCACCGGTGGTGGCGGCTGGGGGCCGGTCGGTACGCCGGCGATCCTGGCCAGCGGCCGCCTGGCCCCGCGTAAAGTGATCGGCTCCATCGACGCCAGCGAGTTCCTGGTCGCCATCGCCGCCAGCGCCGGCTTCTTCGTCGGCCTCGGCTCGGAGAACATCACCTTCTCCTGGGTGGTGGTGCTGCTGATCGGCGGCGTCATCGCCGCGCCCATCGCCGCCTGGCTGGTCCGCCACATCCCGCCCCGCGTGCTCGGCTCCTCCGTCGGCGGGATCATCGTCCTGACGAACGCCCGGACCCTCCTGCGCAGCGACTGGATCGACGCCTCCAGCTCCGTGCAGACGGTCGCCTACGTGGTCATCGCCGTCATCTGGGCGGCGGCGATCGCCTACTCGGTCCGCGAATACCGTCGTGACAAGGTCAACGAGTCGGTCGAGGCGATCGAGAGCGAGCCGCGGCGCAAGAGCGGGGACACGGAGGAGGAGACGGCCTCCGCCTGAGGCCCGCGCATCCGGGCCCGGCCCTCGTCCGAGGGCCGGGCCCGCGGCGCTGACACGCCTATGAGAATCTCTGCGCGCACCCAGTACGCACTCGGCGCCATGCTCGCCCTCGCGCGGCGGACGGCCCCGTCCACGCGGAACGGATCGCCGGCTCCCAGGGAATCCCCCGCCGCTTCTGCGACAACATCCTGCTCCAGCTGCGCAGGGCCGGCCTCATCCACAGTCAGCGCGGCCCCGACGGCGGATACTGGCTCGCCCGCCCGGCCTCGGCCGGGCGGGCGATGACCTCGCCCGCCCGGCCGAGGTCATCGCCCTGGCCGACGTGATCCGCGTGACCGAGGGCGTCGAGCAGGCCGCCAGGCCCTTCCCGCAGGCCGCGGCGCCGCTGGCCGGGATCTGGGCCCGGCTGCAGAGCCACGAGGAGGTCCTGCTCGGTGAGATCACCCTGGCCGACGTCGTGTCCTCCGCGCGGGAGCCGTCCGGCTCCGCCGGGCTGGAGGCCCCATGAACGGCGAACTCCGCCCACGGCCGTGAGCGGCACGCCGCCGCCCGGCCGCCGGGACGACGCGCGTCACCCGAGGGCGGTCTCCACGTCGCCGGCAGAGGAGCCGCTGGCGAGGGAACCGCCGGTAAGAGATCCGCCGGTGGGAGATCCGCCGGTGGGAGATCCGCCGGTGGGAGATCCGCCGGTGGGAGATCCGCCGAAGGGAGACCCGCCGGTGAGAGGGACGCGGCGGTACCACTCGTTCGCCAACATCAGGGCCCGGGCCGGCTCGGGCAGCGCGGTCAGCATGGTCATCGACGCGCCGCGCCCGACCTCCGACTCGTGCGCGTGCATCGCGGCCCACTTGCGCTCGCCCCATCGCGAGACGTCGAGGTGGGTGGTGATCTGGTCGTCGGGCACGCCGGGCAGCGTCTGCGCCGGGTCGGGATCGGCGCCGAAGACGGTCCGCCAGTGCGACAGCACGACGGATCGCGGGATGGTCGCCAGGTAGAGCGCGCGCGGCCGCCAGGGCTCGCCCGCGTCGCGGTGGAGCTGGTCGTAGCCGGCCGCCTCAACGGCGGCCATGGTGACGCGGTGGGCGTGCACGTGGTCGGGATGGCCGTAGACGCCGTAGCCGTCGTAGGTGAGCACGACGTCGGGGCGCAGGCGCCTGATGTGCTCGACCAGCCGCCCCACCGTCTCGTCGAGCGGCACGTCCACGAAGCGCGGCGCCCCGGGCGCGGACTCGGGCTTGCGCGCGTCGGCGTAGCCGAGCAGCAGCGGCTCGCCGGCGCCGAGGATGGCGAGGGAGCGCTCCAGCTCGCCGGCCCGCTGGGTGCCCTCGGCCCAGGTGCACGTCACGACCGCGGTGACGGCGCCCTCTTCGGCGTACCTGGCCAGGGTGCCGCCCGTCCAGATCGCCTCGTCGTCCGGGTGCGCGTGCACGCACAACACGCGGAGCTCCGCCACGGCGCCTCCTCACGTGATCGAGGACGGCCATGGTAGCGGAGGCGTGTGACGTACCGCCCCAGGGGCTCGAACCCTGCCAATCCGGCTTAAAAGGCCGGTGCCCGACCAGCCGGGCGCGAGCGGTGTGGCGAGGACGGCGGGGTCCTCGCGAAGCTGCCAGAGCACGATTCGAACGTGCACCTACCCGGTTCAGAGCCGGGCGTCCTACCTGTTAGACGATCTGGCATGGAAAGGAGAACGGTGGACCGACAGGGACTCGAACCCTGAACTTCTGCTTGCAAGGCAGAAATGATGCCTTTTCACCATCAGCCCGTGTCCTGCGAAAAGAAAAAGCCACCTGGATGTCCAGGCGGCTCGTGAGCGAAGCTTGCTGCAATCACCCAGGAGCACGCCGGACCACGGCCTGACCGGCCTGGCGTTGCGGCCATTTCGCGGCGGCTGCGCGACCCATGGCTCCTCCTCCGGCGATGTCGTGGCCTGCTGATCGGCGGATTTTCCGCCTTTCACGTGAAACACGATAACCAGGACGCCCGGCACGCGCCACGCATTATTCGCGGCCTTTTCCGCCGGACGGTTTCAGGCGCGCGGAAGCCGGACTGTGGCGGCGCGGGCCAGATCGGTCGCCACCTTGCAGAGCCGGTCCATGGAATGGGCCCCCTTGACCAGGAGGCGCACCGTCTCGGCGCCCTGCCCGCCCGGCAGGGCACGGTAGAAGCGGTAGACCACCTGGACCAGGCAGGTGCCGTCGCCCTCGCCCTCGGGAACGAGGAAGGCGCGGTAGCCGTTCAGCCGGGTCGACGTGCCGTCCTCCGCGCTGGGCGGCCGGCCCTGGTCGAACCGGAGGCTCACGTCCATGTGACTGGTGGTGCTCTCCCAGTCGCAGTCCCAGTTGCCGAAGCCGGGATCCGGATCGGCGGCGTCGACGCCGGGGACGACCGCGAGCGCCTTCGCGGTGAGCAGCGTGCAGGCGTCCTGATGGATCAGCGAGTTCGAGGGCGGGGAACGCTGCTCGAGCGGTCCCCCGTTGAAGGCGCGGACCGCGGTGGCGGTGGCGGCGTCGGCGATGGCGCACAACGACGCCCTGCCCGGGTCGTACCGCTTCGCGATGACCCTGACGGTGCTGTCGAGGATGCCGGACAGCACGAGCGTCCGGTAGCACGCGTCGCTCTCCTCCGGGTTCTCGACGACCGAGACCATGCCCACGGTCCGCGCCGGGGCGATCCCTTCGGGCGGCGGATCCAGGTCGAAGTCCACCAGGACGTCGACCTCGGTGTCGTCGCCGGGCGGATGGACGATGACGTCGCACCTGTCGAAGTTCCCGTACTGGCGGTCGAGCTCCGCGCGGCCGAAACCGCGAAGTGACGCGGGGTCGAGCAGCGCGCAGGGGTCGGCGGCGCGGAGGTCGGCCTGGCGCACCGGCGAGGGCGCGGCGGTCGCGGGAGGGCGGTCGCGGGGGAAGTACAGCCACGCGGCGACGGCGATGAGGACGAGGGCGGCCGCGCTCGCCGCCACGGCCGGCCGCCACCGGCGTCGGGGACCGGGCGGGCTGCCCGGCTCCGCCCCGTCGGCGTCCACGGGCCCGGGGACCGGCTCGTGCGCTCCGGCCACCTGTTCCAGCAGCCGCCGCGCCCCGGCCGCGTCCGGCCGGTCCGCCGGGTCGGGCCGCGTCATCGCCGACAGGGCTCCGGCCAGCGGGCCGACGTCCGCCTCCAGCAGGATCGAGGCCCGCGCCGCCTCGCGGGCGGCGACGTAGGCGTCCGTGTCGTCCCACCCGCGCGGCTCGCCCTCCGGCGGGTACGTCTCCTGCTGCGGCGGAGCACCCCGGCGGGGCGCCTCGCCGGCGATGAGCGCGTAGACCGTGGCCCCGAGCGAGAAGACGTCCGACTCGGGGACCGGCCGGCCCCGCATGACCTCGGGGGCCGCGTAGGCGGGGGTGAAGCCGCTCGGGCCGTTGGGGGTGATCGTCTCCACGTCGCCGACCCGGTACGCCGCGCCGAAGTCGGCCAGCTTGGCGGCCCCGTCGCCCGTGACCACGATGTTGCCCGGCTTGATGTCGCAGTGCACGATGCCCTCGGCGTGCAGGGCGGCCACCGCGCCGGCGATCTCGGCGCCCAGGCGGGCCGCCAGGCTCGGGGACATCGGCGGCCTGCCGTCGAGGCTCCCGCCCGGCACGTACTCCATCACCAGCCACGACGCCGCGCCGCGGCGCTTGCTCCGCACGCGGTCGTGGATGGTGACGACGTGCGGATGGCTGAAGCGGGCCAGCGCCCGCCCCTCGGCCCACAGCCGGTCGAAGCCGGCGGCGCCGGCCGCCGCGAGCCGCTTGAGCACGACGTCCCGGCCCAGCTCGAGATCGTGTGCCAGCCAGACCTCGCCGATCCGCCCGCGCGAGAGGTTTCTGTCGAGGCGGTAGCGTCCGGCGACCCTCATGCCGAGCCGGGCCATGACCGCCGCCCTCACCCACCGGCGGAAGGGCCGTCGCAGGGAACGCACCAGAAGAATGTATCGAGTGAAAGATCGGTCACGCAGTGTTTTGGCAGAGGGCTCCGATGGCCGTCACGGGGCGCCGGTGTCGCGCAGGAGCAGTACGGCGATGTCGTCCGTGCGCTGGTCGGCGGCGGCCGTGTCGATGAGGTCCGCCGCGAGGTCGCACAGCGGCCGGCCCCGCGAGGGGGCGAAGCGGCGGGCCAGCCCGGTGATGGCGTCGCCCAGGTCGAGGCCGGGCACCTCGATCAGGCCGTCGGTGTAGAGGGTCAGGATAGAGCCGGGATCCAGGACCAGGTCCGTGGCGGCGTACTTGGCGTCGGGGTCGACGCCGAGCAGAGGCCCGGGGGAGACGTCGATGACCTGCGTGGCGGCGCCGGGACGGCTGAGCAGCGGCGGGAAGTGCCCGGCGCTGCTCAGGCACGCGGTGCGCTCCTCCAGGTCGATGCTGAGATAGAGGCAGCTGGTGAACCGGTCGGGGGACAGCTCGGCGAGCAGCCGGTTGGTGTGCGCGAGCACCTCGCCGGGAGGCGCCCCGGCGGACGCATGGGCGTGGATGGCGGTGCGCACCTGGCCCATGAGGGCGGCGGCGTTCATGTCGTGCCCCTGGACGTCGCCGATGACGGCCGCCGCCATGGTGGGGCTCAGGCGGATGAGGTCGTAGAAGTCGCCGCCGATGTCCATGCCGGGCAGGGCGGGCACGTACCGGGCGGCCACCTCCAGGCCGGGGATCTCTGGCAGCTGGTGCGGCAGCAGGCTCGCCTGCAGGCATTGGGCGAGCTGGTGCTTGTTGTCGTAGAGCCGGGCGCGCTCGAACGCCTGCGCGATCAGCCCGCCGAGTGCCGTGAGCGTGGCCCGCTCCTCGCCGCTGAAGCGGTGCGGGCGGGCGTAGGCGAGCACGCACGTGCCGAAGGGCCGGCCCGAGGTGGCGAGCGGCAGGAACGCCCAGGCGTTCATGTCGTCGGCGCGGATGGAGTTGGGACGATGCCGGCGGAGCTCGTCCCACGTGCCGAAGAACGCCGGTCCGTTGGCTTCGTAGTGGTCAGGCGGGCCGGTCTGGTGGATGACGGGGCGGCTGTCGTACCGCTCGACGGCCTCCTGGCTGTAGCCGCGCGACGCGGCCACGCGCATCCGGTTGTCCTGCCAGGTGAGGATCGCCAGAGCCTGGGCGCCGTAGACGGGCATGACGTGGTCGGCGACGAGGTCGACCACCTCCTGCGCGGTCACGGCACGGGCCAGCGCGGTCGCCAGGTGCAGCATCTCGTGCAGCGCCATCACGCGCGGCTGCCGGGCAGCGTCCACCATGGGGCCCACGACCGGGCCGGCCGCCGGGCCGGCTATTGGGTCCACGACCGGCCCGGTCACCGAGCTCACGACCGGGCCGGCGACGAGGCTCGGCTCGACGCCGCGGGCGGCCCTGGCGGGCGCGACGCGCACGGTGATGCCCGTCAGGCCCGGATAGAGGCGGAAGGTCAACTGCCGCGCGCCGGGGCCGCGGACGGTGAAGTGGGTGGTCTGGCGGCTGACGACCGCGGCCCGGTAGCGGTCCTCGTACGCGGGGTCGTTCAGCCACGGCAGCGACTCCCACAGCGGCCGCCCGAGCAGCTCGGACGGGCTCCGTGCGAGCAGCTCGGCGGCCGGGGCGCTGACGAGGCTCACCCGTCCCTCGGTGTCGAGGCAGCAGTATCCCTCCGGCAGGCGGTTGAGGCAGTCCAGCGCGAGCCCGCGGGCGCGCCGGTCCGGGTCGGTGAAGGGACGCGGGTCCAGGAGCCGGGGCTGGGGTCGCGGGGTGATGGGGCGGCCTTGTTCGGCGGCCTGCCGGAGCAGGTCCCCGATCTCGTTGCAGGCGTGGTCGATGACGTCGCGCTGGCGCGGGGTGAGCCCGGAGGCGCGTCCCGACGGCCACAGCAGCACGAGCCCGCCCCACACGGCGCCGCCCGAGCAGACGGGGGTGGTAACGGCCGCGAAGTGGTACGGCAGGGCCAGCGCCGCGGCCGGGAACGCGCGGGCCAGCTCCTCCCTGCCGCCGACCCAGATGAGCCGCTGATCGCGTACCGACACGGCGATCGGCATGGAACAGTCCGTCTTGACCCTGATCCTCGCCCACGCCTTGGCGATCGAGCCTGGTATGCCCACGGCCGACTCCATCTCGAGGACGTGGCCGCCCTTGTCCAGCACGTAGGCCATGCCGATGTGCGCCCCCGCGGCGCTGACGGCCTCGATCAGCAGGTTGTCGAAGCGGGACGATTCGCTCGTCCCGCCCAGGCCAGGGAGGTGCTCGCCGTGCATGGCCTCACCACGCCTCGCTCATGAGCGAGGAGGGTGACAATCGGACAAAACGCCACATACGGGCAGAATACACTTTTGAGTGTGAGGGGATGGTTACGATCTGGCATATCACCAGCTCGCTCCAGGCGCCCCGCTAGGAGGACGGCAGCTCCAGCGGCGGCTGGGCCCGCCACTGGATGACCAGGGGCTCCAGCATGGCGGTCAGCTCCGGCATCCGCCCGGCCAGAGCCAGGGCCGCCACCGCCTGGAGCAGCCGGGCTCCCTCCATGAACGCCAGCAGCGAGCGGTTCACCGGCCCGCCGCCCGCCCGCTCGTACGCCTCCACCGCGCGCGGCCCCGCACCGGCCAGGTCCCACTCGACCGGCCCCAGCGTGACGTCCTCGAAGTCGCTGAACAGGTGTCCCCCGGCCGTCAGCAGCACGTTGTACGGCGGCGAGTCGCCGTGCACGGCCTGCAGGCGGGCACCGGGAAACGAACCGGGCAGGTCACGGGCCAGGGCCTCGACCACGGCGTTCTCCCGCTCGGCCCGGTCCAGGTCCGCCGTGGTCAGGATGCCGGGCCTCCTGCGCAGCTCGGCCAGCGACAGCGCCGTGCCCGGCACCAGCGGTGCCAGCACCGGCAGCTCGCCGGGGTAGCCGGCCATGAACCGGTGCAGCTCGGCCACCCATCCGGTCTGCTCCACGAACCTGTCCTCCAGTTCGTCCGGGGGAGCGGTGGCGATGGGGTCGCGCTCGTCCACGTACTGCCAGAAGGTGAGGGACATCCCGCCGCACTCCACCGGCTCGCGCGGCACCAGAGGGCTCGGCGGCACCACGGGAGCGCCCCGGTCCGCCAGCCAGCCCGCCACGGCCAGCTCCCGCCGCTGCCGGCCGGCCTGCTCCGCGGCGGGCGCCAGGGCCAGGGTCGGCACGCGGACCACCACGGGGTCGGGCGCGAGGTGCACCAGCACGTTGAACACGTCGTGCAGCACGCGCGGCTCGAGCGCGCGCAGCCCCAGCCGCCGCCCGGCCGAGACCGCCAGTCGCATCGCCTGCTCGGCCCGCTCGCTCAGGGCGTCCCCGGAATCAGCCATGCGGATGATCATGTCCCGGACCTGGCCGGTCGTCAATCCGGCCGGCGCAGGGCGCGGTCGAGCAGCTGGTGCATGTGAGCGCGGAAGCGCCGCAGCAGCGCGGGATCGCTCATGCCGACCCGGTGCCCGGTCCCGTCGAGGATCCCGCTCAGCGTGAAGCCGTGGATGCACCACACGATCGTGTACGTGATCATCGACGGATCGGCCTCGGCCGGCTCCGCGAGCGTGGCGAAGCCGTCGACGAACTGCTGGGTCAGCGGCTGGAGGCTGTGCGCTTCGAGGTGGTCGATGTCGCTGGCGTCCGACATCCAGCGGTGCGTCCACAAGGCGGGGATCTCGGGATGTTCGGCGCAGAGGTCGATGTAGGCGTCGACGAAGCGGTGCAGCGCCTCCAGGCTCCGTCCCGGCGGACCGGTCTGCGCGTCGCGGGCCGGCGGCTCGACCGCGGCGGCGAGCGCCCGCTGGGCGTCCTCCATGACCTCCAGGTAGAGCCCTCTCTTGGTGGGGAAATAGCGGGTCGCTGTGGCCACGTCCACCCCGGCGGCCTCTGCCACCTGCCCCATCGACGTCGCGTCGTAGCTGAGGGCGGCGAACAGCCGGATCGCCGCCCCCAGGATCGCCTCCCGTTCGCCGGTCTCTGGAGTGTCCATGGACGCGACCATAGGCGCGGTGCGCCGACCGGCCCATCACTTGATCCGCAAGCCCGGGTAAAAGTAGCTTCCCGATCATGCTTTCGCCCGGCAGGCACGGATCCGATAGAAACGTTCGGTGTCGTCGAGAAACATTTCTCCCGGGCGCTGGGTCAGCACGTGGACGGCCATGCCGCAGCTCACCGAGCCCGGTAACATGCCGCCCCCGCCGTACACGAAGGACGGCCTGGTGCTGGCCGGCAGCACGCTGCGGCAGAGCGTACGGGTGTCGGCGGGCGGGTCGCGGCTGCGGGTGCGCTTCTCCAACGCGTTCGGCGGCGCGCCGCTGCCCATCACCGCCGCCTCCGTGGCGCTCCCCGAGGGC
>NZ_SMKO01000066.1 GCF_004348685.1 Nonomuraea deserti
GTTCACCCGTCCGGTCTTCCCCTTGCCCGGTTGCTCCCCCAGACGGAACAGGGGCCCTTGGGCGTCTTCCCCGAGCTTCGCACCCCGGTGAGCAAGACCCACCGACGCACGTCGGGGCGGGGACCAAATTCGAACACTGATCAGGAACTACGCACCCGGCATAACCGGCCTCCAATCTGCGAGTTCACTCGATATGCGCGACTTCGTGTCGCACCCCTGGAAAGAATCCGCACCCATCGCTGATGGTCGGGGTTGCTGTACAGCAGAGAAGTACAGCAACGGGCCCGCACGGTGGCGCACCCTTACGTTCTCCATCACACGTCTGAGCAGGACCGAAGCCTCTACAAGTCGTGACTGGCTCCCGTCTGCAAGCAGGAAGTCAGGAGTTCGAATCTCCTAGGCTCCACCAGGGAAAACACCCCGCCACTGATCTTGTGACGGGGTGTTCGGGCCAACAACGGGCCATTAGCCATCCTGGCCCAGTCTCTTTCTCTCGGCCTCCACCCGAGCGCTGAGCGCATCCGCGATCCGCTGGTCGGCGTCCTTGGTGGCGTGCTGGTAGATGAGCGCCGCCCGATCGCTGTCGTGCCCCATCCGCGCCTTGAGATCGGCCAGGCTCGCCCCTGACTGCGCGGCGAGCGTGTTGCCCGTGTGGCGAAGATCGTGGAAGTGCAGGCCGGCGAGCCCCATCTCCTTCAGCGCCTCACCCCACTTCGCGGCACGCCGGAAGTTACTTCCCCGCAGGAACCCGCCCAGCTTGCCGAGGAACACGAACGCGTTATCTTCTGGCTCGACATAGGACGTGAGATGTTCGGTGAGCGCCGGAACGATCACTGCGGAGATGCCGACCGTACGGCGACCGGCCTTGGAATGGTGGGCGCGGGCGGTGGTGGAGTCGACGCTGACCAGGTCGAGATCGGTCTGCCCACGAGCTGCGGAGTCGGCGATCATCGCCTGCATCAGCCGCTCTCAGCGGACAGGAGCGTAAGCGATCGTAGGCGGTAGACCAAGGCTCGTACTCGGCCGGCAGGACCCGCCATGGACTGCCGGTACGAAACCGCCACATCACCGCGTTGAACAGCCGCCGCAGATCCGGGATCGGGCCCCGCTCGCCCGGCGGTAAGTGAAGCTCGATCAAGCACCATTCCTCATCGGTGGGGTTTCCACGCGCCATGCCCGATGGCTTACCGGGACCGCCGGCCATATCGCAGGCAATCCCTCTGATCTCTACTCCGTACAGGCCCTAGTACGGCAGCCGCCATTCGTTAGCTGAGCTGGGTATATGCGGCGGCCGGGCGGGGGCGTTGGCGGAACCAGCAGGCGCGTGCTTGATGCCGGTAGATGCGGTCCGGGCGGGACGAAGACGTCGTTACGCTCCACGGCGGCGCAGGGGTAAGGCTGGCACTACCAAGAAGCAGGGTGCCGCCAGCAATGCCGCTCTTTGCGGCTGTATCTAGGGTTTCGGCATGACCTTTTCTCGCGCCATAGTGACCGCCGGGCTCGCCCTGGGGTGCCTTGCCACCACGTTCCCCGCCGAAGCCTCAGTAGCACAAACTCTGGCACGCGGCGCCGTGGTCTCCTGGACCCTTGTGGAGAAGCTGGACCAGGGCCAGGTCGCCGAGCGGATCAAGGCAAAAGGCATCGATGCGGCGCAGGTGAAGTACGGGGTCAGCGCCTTTCGCGTGGTCTATCGCACTGTGGACGCCAAGGGCCGGTCCACCACCGCCAGCCAGTTGGTCGCCCTGCCTGACAACACCCGGCGCAACCTGCGGGTCGTCTCCTGGTTGCACGGCACCACCGTCTACCGTGGTGATGTGGCCTCGGTGAACGAGAAATCCACCGACCGCGCCGCGGCGCTGCTGTTCGCGGGGGCCGGGCATGCGGTGTCCGCCCCTGACTATCTCGGCCTGGGCACGGGGCCCGGCAACCACACCTACGGAGACCCGCGGACCACGGTCTCCGCCCCGGTGGACGCCCTGCGGGCGACCCGGGCCTTCGCCAGGGGCCGCGAGCGCCGGCTCGACTCGCGCGTGCTGGTCAGCGGCTTCTCACAGGGCGGTCCCGCGACCATGATGGTGGGGCGCTTCCTGCAACAGGGGCGGGACCTGTACTTTCGGCTGGGCGGACTCGCTCCGATCGCCGGCCCGTTCGACCTGAGTTCTTTCGAGGCCGCCGCGGCGGACGACAAGATTCGGATGGCCTCGCTCTACCTGGCTTACTTCGTGATCTCGGCGGACCGCTATACCGACGTCTACCGCACGCCGAGCGAGGCCTTCCGCGCCCCGTACGACGAGCAGGTGGAGAAGCTCTTTGACGGCAACCATCAGGCCGCGGAGATCGCCCAGGCGTTGCCGCCGACGTCCGAGAAGTTGTTCACCGCGCAGTTCTTGGACAGGGTGCGCAAGCCGACCGGCAAACTGAAAGAGCTGCTGACCGCGCTCGACTCCACTTGTAACTGGAAGCCGGACGTTCCGGTCCGTCTGTATCACGCCAAGGGGGACACGGACGTCGCCTACGACAACGCGCTGTACTGCCAGCGTCAACTGCGTTCCCACGGCGCCACGCAGACCCTCACCGACGCAGGCAACGTGGATCATAACCAGACCGTCCGTAAGGCGCTGCCGCTCGTGGTCGCCAGCTTCTCGGGCAACCGGGCCTGATCCGTCCGGCCTCGAAAACGCCGGTACGGCCGAATCTCTCAGAGATGAACATGGCGAAGATGCAGAGAACCATG
The DNA here is from genome assembly GCF_004348685.1 of Nonomuraea deserti. Taxonomy (GTDB): domain Bacteria; phylum Actinomycetota; class Actinomycetes; order Streptosporangiales; family Streptosporangiaceae; genus Nonomuraea; species Nonomuraea deserti. The sequence goes on from NZ_SMKO01000066.1 coordinate 2,735, forward strand.
AAGATGCAGAGAACCATACTGATCGCGGGCCTTCTCGGGCTCCTGGCGGTGTCGACCGGGTGCGGCACCAGCAGTCCGCTGAAGGAGGACACCGTGTCGTACGACATCACCGGCAAGGTGGCGGCGCTGCACGTCGAAGCCGACAACGCCGGGACCGTCGAAGTGGTCGAGGCGGATCGTCAGGGCATTCGTGTGACGGAGCGCCTGAGCTGGCTCAAGGACAAGCCGAAGGCCAGCCACAAGGTGCAAGGAGACACGCTGGAACTGACGTTCGCCTGTCCCACCACCTGGGGGTGGGGCGCCTTGGGCGCGACCTGCGACGTCCACTACCTGGTCGAGGTGCCCACGGGTCTCCGCGTCAGGGTGCGCTCCGACTCGGGGAACCTGACGGTGAAGAACCTGTCAGGCGAGTTGGAAGCCATCACCGACTCCGGGGCAATCGAGGCGACCGAGCTGACAGGCGAGAAGGTCGCCACGAGGACCGGCTCGGGCGATATGACCCTGGCCTTCGCCGGGCAGCCCGACGAGATCACGACCATCACAGATTCGGGCAAGACCGTGATCCAGGTGCCTCAGGGGTCGTACAACATCGTGGCCGAGACGGACTCCGGCCACAAGCACATCAAGCCCGCGAGCGTCCCCTCGGCCCAGCGCACGATCGCGCTGTCCAGCGACTCCGGGGACCTGGAGGTCAGGACACCCTGATGGGCGCCTCCCAGCGACAGCTACCACTCGTTAACTGAGTTGGGTGTAGCTCTTTCATCCTCGGTGTGGGGTGGCTGGGTCAGCAGGGCGAACAAGCGGCGGATCTCGTTCGCGGAGATCATGATGAGCTGGCTGGTGGTGGCCGGCTGGGCGGGGTCAGGGGCCAGGGCGGCGCGGGTGACGGCGAGGAAGGCGAGGGCGAGCATGGCCAGGGTGATGTAGCGGTACCAAGCGGGATAGAGCCGGACCTGGTAGTGGTCGAAGGCGGCCTCGTTCTTGCCGGTCTGGAAGCATTCTTCGATCGTCCAGCGCGCTCCGGCCACCTGAACCAGGCGCTGTAACGGCACCGGCTGCGGTGTGTGACACAGATAGAAGGCCAGGTCAGGAGTTGCTGAGGGAGCGGCGGATGAGCAGGCGATGCGCAGGGCTGTCGGTGGCGATCAGCGCCCAGGCGTAGCGCCGTTCGCCCTTGGCGCCCGCTCCGCACGACAGGCGCTGCCATCCGCTCTTGGGTACCTTGCCGGCCATCACGTCGGCGCGGACCTTGTCGACACCGCTGGTGATCTGATGCGAGCGAGAGACCGCGAGCACGTAGCCGATATGCCGGGCCTCCAGGAAGCGGCGCAACGGCCCGTTGTCGCCATAGGCCTCATCGGCGGTCACCCAGCCGAACGGCACGCCCGCCGCGAGCGTTCGTTCGATCATGACCTGCAGCAGTTGAGGCTTGGTGGCGAAGCCGACCTGCTCGGGGATGTGCGCGGCAGCGCATCGCTCCGGCCGGGCGATCCAGGAGTCCCTGGGCAGGTAGAGCTCTCGATCCAGCACGGCGCGGCCACGGCTGGAGGCATAGCCGAGAAAGACCCCGATCTGGCAGTTGGCGACCTTGCCAAGAGTGCCGGTGTATTGCCGTTGCACTCCCGCCGAGCAGTCGCCATGCTTGGCGAAGCCGGTGTCGTCACCGACCAGGACCCCGTCGTCTTCGCCCAGGTGCGCCATCAGGTAGCCGCGGATGTCGTCGCGCACCCCGTCGACGTCCCATCTGGCCGTATTGAACAGCCGCTGCATCCCATCCGGGGTGTTCTCACCAGCGTACTCGGCCAGCGACCAGCCGTTCTTGCGCTCCAGCCCAGACCAGCATCCCCTCCAGGCAGGCACGGGCCCGCCGCCGCACTTCGGGACGCTTGAAACGTCCCTCTACCTGTGCGAACGCAGCGTCCAGGGCGGTCTGCAGACGAGCAGCGCTGAGATGTTTTACTCTGACCGACGTGGCCACCGCATGATCTTCAGTTCCATCACGCCTGAATGATCACAGCGGTGGCCGTTCCTCCTTCACCTGGGAATCACCCAGGTGGTCCCGGGTGGTCCCAGGCATGCCCAAGCGCACTCACTTCAGGGAAAGTGCGGCTGGAGGACTAGTGGTAGAGAAGCGCGTTGACGATCTCGCGCATCTCGTATGTGCCCTGGTGGCCGCTGACCGACGGATGCGCGGCCTTCCATGCCGTGATCACCGGCTCGATCGATGCCCAGTGTTCGTCGGATAAGCCGCCAGGGTACCGCTTGGGCTCGCTGACCCGGCCATCCCAGCACAGCTGAGCTCATCGACCGGTGGTAACCGTATAAATCCAGCTGATTACGCTACGGCATAGCGGTCATCGACTTCCGGACCGCCTCTCACTGTGGAACTTGACGCAGGGCGGCACCCGAGATCAGAACACACAGTGAAGATGCATGACTCTGTGTATTTTCCCGTAAGTGTCCGGAAGACGCCCGGTCAATGCCCTGGCATTCTTGTCCATACTTTACTGATGCTGACGGGAGTGAATTGGAATAGCCAAGCTAGCAGGGAGAACATCATGGCCGACCCGTTCGCCGGTGACCTCAAGACGGCGTCTGCGGACCGCTGTGCCGTCGCGTTCGAGTCCGAGGCGTCTGCGGACCGCTGTGCCGTCGCGTTCGAGTCCGAGGCGTCTGCGGACCGCTGTGCCGTCGCGTTCGAGTCCGAGGCGTCTGCGGACCGCTGTGCCGTCGCGTTCGAGTCCGAGGCGGCCACCGGCCGCCGTGTCGATCTCGCGGTATCCACGGAGAGCGGCATGCTTGAATACGAAGTGGCGATGACGTTCATTGACCAGATGGACTTCTCCTGGATCATCTTCAAGCTGACCCGTCCCGACCCTCATATCGCACGGGTCTGGACCGAGGAGGCGGCCAAGGCCGCGGTCCAGCAGTATAAAAACTATCTGAAGCTGGTCCGCAAGCATATGGGGTCCGACTATACGATCTCGCCGTCCGTGGAAGTGGACGAGATCTGGCATCAACATATTCTCGACACCCGTCGTTATCACAGCGACTGCCAGCGAATCTTCGGCGCATACATGCATCACTTTCCCTACTTCGGAATGCGCGGTGAAGAGGACGAGCTCAATCTGCAGAAGGCATTCGCCCAGACTATGAGCCTCTATCAGGAGGAGTTTGGCGAATCGCTGTACGCGGTGTGATGGGAGACGTGCCGACGCGCATCCGGAAGTAATCCTGGCATGGCGACGTGACGAGCATCTCAGCTCGAACAGTAATCGGGGGGAGGACCAAGCGTCGCCATGGCAGTCGACGACCAGTCGCATGTCACCATCGGTGATGTATTGGCCTCGGGTGAATTCCGCGCGCTGTGGCTGGCTCACAGCCTGTCCATCGTCGGCGACCAGATCGCTCGGGTGGCCCTCTCCGTGCTTGTCTTCGGGCGGACAGGCTCCATCTCCATCACTGCGCTCACCTACGCCCTGACGATGGTGCCTGCCTTGATCAGCGGCCCATTACTAGGTGGCATGGCCGATCGCTACCCTCGACGCCGTGTGATGGTCGTGGCGGATCTCATCCGGGCAGTACTCGTCCTCGTCATGGCTCATCCAGGAATGCCGCTGCCGGCGGTGGGCATGCTGGTCGTGGCCGTAGTGATGCTCAACGCACCGTTCAATGCCGCGCGGCTGACCGCCCTCGCCGATATCCTGCCCGGGGACCGCTACACCGTTGGACTGGGCGTCACCAACACGACACAACAGGCCGTACAACTCCTTGGCTTCGGTGGGGGCGGGCTGATCGTGGCCACATTCGGGCCGCCCGTCGCACTCACGCTCAACGCCGCCACCTTCGTTGTGTCAGCGTGGGCGATTGCGACCTTTGTACGTTCTCGTGCGCCCGCGACAGCCTCCGACGGTAGAAAGGGCTGGCTCGGCCACTCTGCGCTGCGTGGCATTCGAACCCTGTGGAGGGACCCGCGACTGCGCTATTTCGCCAGCTTGACCTGGCTCTACTCGTTCTTTGTGGTGCCTGAGGCCCTCGCAGTGCCATACACCACGCAGATCGGGGCAAGCTCTGCAGCCATCGGCCTTTTCATGGGCATAGACCCCGCCTGTTCCGCGGTCGGGACCTTATTGATCACGCGGTTTGTCCCCCCGGATCGGCGCAATCGGCTCCTCGCCCCGATGGCCGTGCTCACCGGCGTGCCGCTGCTGTGTTTCGCGGTCCAGCCCGGACTGCCGATCGCCTTGATCTCGCTGGGCCTGACCGGGTTCCTGTCCAGCTACATGGTCGTGGCGCACGCCCGGTTCATCAATACGGCGCCGGACGACCAGCGGGGCCAGTTGATCGGTGTCGGTACGGCCGGGTTGATCGCGGGGCAAGGACTCGGCATTCTGGCAGGCGGCGCCCTGGGCGAGCTTCTCGGCGCGCACTGCGCCATCGCGATATGCGCGGCCGCGGGCGTCATGGCCGCCTTGGTCACTATAATTTCGGGTACGGCTTCCGGCACGTAACACCGGCCGTGGACGCTGGTCGGTTGCAATCAACCCTTACGGCGATGCCAAGCCGGGTCATCGGAGGGTCGTGGACGGCGACCAGTCCGGCGACCTGAGCATCGGCCTGCCGGTCCCACCGTCGGCCCGTCCACCGAAACCGACCCGGTAGGCGTGCTGGTCTCGGCCCTGTCCGCCTGCGGCGCGGTTATCGGCCACGGCCGTTAGTCCAGATCGGCAACACCCGCCACCCGCTCCTGATCTGGCCGCTGCTGTTCGGCCGCACCGGCTCCGGCCGCAAGGGGCAGACCACCGACACCGCCGAGATCTTCCTGCACCACGACGGCATCGGCTACGCCGACCTCTGCGTCACCGGCCTGTCGTCTGAGCAGGCGGGAATGGCGGCCTCGCGGCGAGCCGGTGCAGGAGGACCATAGCTTTGGGCCGGCCCGAACGTCGAGACGATGGTGCCCTATGGGATCTACGACATCACCGCCAACACGGGCTGGGTGGACGTCGGAGTCGGCCACGACACCGCGGCGTTCGCGGTCGCCTCGATCCGCCGCTGGTGGCAGGCGCGCGGCCATACCGACTACCCCAGCGCGTCCCGGCTGCTGATCACCGCGGACGCGGGTGGTTCGAACAGCTACCGCCAACGGCTCTGGAAGGCCGAATTGGCCGCGTTCGATGCCGAGGCCGGGCTGCTGGTCACGGTCTGACATTTCCCGCCGGGCACCCAATGCCGTTGCTTGACTAACGCAAGGGTTCCTTGGGGCTCAAGCAAGTGACGTTCCAGCTGTGCGCTTGTCGACATGCATCCGTGGATCGGGTTGTCCGATGACGGCGTCTTGAAGTGCTCACCGAGCGGGTGGGTGACGCTCGAACTTGTGGATCGAGTGCCGGCCGAACACCGCCGTGAGGGCAGCAGGCCGGGAGCGTTGCCGCCGCGGTTCATGATCTACTTTGTCCTCGTGCTCGCGCTGTTTCAGCAAGACTCCTATGACGACGTCGCTGAGAACCTGGTGGGAGCACTGGGCGAAAGGATCAGTCGGTCCCGAACAAGTCCTCCTCAACCCGTGCCCGGCAGCGGCTGGGCGGCGGGCCCGTTGGAAGGGCTGTTTCGTGCACTGTCCGGGGTCGGTGGCTCCGGAAGGGCTGCCTGGATCGTTCTATCGCGGGATGCGGCTGGCCGCGGTCGACGAGCTCGTCCTTCTCGGCGCTGGTCAGCCCGCGGCGAACTGGCGTGTGACCAGGTCGGACGGAGCGACTGCCTGCCGGTCGGCGATGGTGGTGCGACAGCCTCTGCGCGGGCTCACCCCGATCAGTCCGGCGGCCCGCATCAACCGGGCCACCCGCTTGCGACCCACCCGCACCCCATCGAGCTCGCGCAGGTCGGCGTGGATGCGCAGATCACGCGTCGCTCTGTCATGTGGTGAAAGGTAGGCAACCAGCAGATATATGTCCAATACCTCTCCGAGAATCGTCTGATATCTCTAAAGGTATGGATCGTCCTGAGCTCAGCCTTCAGCAGCTTCACGCCTTTGTGGTCCTCTCCGAGGAACTCCACTTCGGGCGCGCAGCGGAGCGGCTGGGCATCGCGCAACCGCCGCTCAGTCAGCAGATCCGCCGCCTGGAAGCGAAGGTCGGGCACCCGCTGTTCACCCGAGGACCCGGCGCGGTCACCCTCTCCGCGGCAGGACACCAACTCCTGCCCGCTGCTCGGCGCGCACTCGACGAGATCGCCGTCGGCCTGGACACGGCCCGACGCACTGGCAGCGGTGAGGCCGGTCGTATCCGGATCGGTTTTTCCGCATCGCTCGCACTGACCGTCCTGCCGGGCTTGTTGCGCGCCTACCGCGATCGGTTTCCCCAGGTGGAGATGGAGATCCGTGAGATGACCACGGCGCCGCAGGCGACCGCTCTGCACGAGCATGTGATCGACGTCGGGCTCCTGCGCGAGCCGCCGGACGAGCCGGGGCTGGCGACCGAGACGATCTTGTCCGAGGAGTTCATCGCGGTCCTGCCGGCCGCCCACCTCCTTGCGGCCCAGCGCGTCGTCCCGATCGAAGCACTCGCGGACGAACCGTTCGTGTTGCTGCCCCGTAGTGCCGGACCGATGTTTTACGACCGGATCCTCGACTTGTGCCGCAGTGCGGGTTTCGAACCCCGCCTTGGCCAGCAGGCGGTCGAATGGCAGACGGTCTGCGCGCTGGTCGAGGCAGGACTGGGCGTGTCACTCGCCCCGGCGAGCATCCGCCGGATCCGCCTCAACGGTGTCGCATACCGCCGGATCGAACCGAACAGCTCACGCACCACCGTCGCAGTGGCCTGGCGTGGTGACGACCAGAACCCCGTGGTCACACGATTCCTTGAGGCCGCCCGCGGCGAACCCTGAATCGTCTCCTCCTCCGCGCATCAACCACATGCGTCTGGAAGGTGATCCACTCGGTGGCGGTGGTCACCTCTTTTCCAGCACGTCGGTCAGCGGCTCGACGCCCAGGCCGGGGCCGGTCGGCACGGCGAGGTGCCCGCCGTCCAACGCGAACGGCGCCGTCACGTCCGTCGCGAAGCAGCGCCGCGACCCCGACGTGTCGCCCGGCAGGGTGAAGCCGGGCAGCGCGGCCAGCGCCACGTTCGCGGCCCTGCCGAGCCCGGTCTCCAGCATGCCGCCGCACCATGTGGCGATCCCGTGCGCCCGGCACAGGTTGTGGATGCGGCGCGCCTCCAGGTAGCCGCCCACCCAGCCAGGCCTGATGTTCACGATCGAGCAGGCGCCCAGCCCTCGGCGTCGGGCGTGACCACGCACACCAGTAGCACGTCCCGCGTCGTGTCGGTGCCGAACGACGGAACGGTGCGTCCAGCGGCATCGCGATCCGCCGCAGCTCCACCCGGTGATCTTCAGGCGTTCCTCTCGACCACGTAGTAGGTCTTGCGATGGAAGCCGGTCACCGTGGCGCCCTCCTCCATGAGGCCGCCCAGCACCTCGCGCACGGCGTGCCGCCACGCTTTGGCGGCGCCGGCGTCCACCCCGCGCAGTCTCTCGATGTCCTCGGGGACCGCGACCAGCACCACGCGCCCGTCGGTACGGCCCTCGACCGGGCGGCCGCCGTCGTCGCCCAACCCGACCACGGCGTCCTCCGGCACCGCAGGCAGACACGGCACCCGCCGGACCGCCGCCTCCACCGCCGGGTCGGTCAGCGGCCACACGGCCAGGATCCGGTCGGACTCGTCGCCCTGGTTGATGGCGTCGGCCATCACGCCGTAGAAACATGGCAGGTACTCCGCCGGCCGCGCACCCAGCTTGGCCAGGTTGAAGTGCGCGTTGCGGCGGACCAGCGGGTCGTAGGTCCAGGTGATCCGGGAGATCCCGCGGTCCAGCGCCCACTGCCGCTGGTGCAGTTTCAGCTCGAAGCCGATGCCCCGTCCCGCTGCCGCGCCCGTGTTTTGCGAGTGCAGGGTCGAGTCCTGCCCGAAGAAGCCCACCGACGCCCCCACCATCCGGTCGCCGTCGAAGGCACCGGAGACGTAGTTGCCCGCGTGAGTCAGCGCCCGCATCAGCCCGGCGGTGATCGGCCGGCCGTCCGGCTCGAATCCCCAGATTCGCTCGAACAGCTCATCGACCCGCTCGAACTCCTCGTTCGTATGGAGTTCCCTGATCACGGCCGAGGTCGTCATGGTCGAGTAGTCGAGCCCGGTGGTCCCCGACACGTGCACGCGGTCGCTGTCGACGGCCCTGGCGTACTCGATCTGTTCCTCGAAGGTCGATCCGCTGAGAATCGCGCGTCGCTCCGTCACCCGACGAACGCTAGGAGGACCAGGGGTGATACGTCCAATACGCGCTGGTTGATGAGTTGATATCTGTGGCCGTATGGACCGTCCCGAGCTTCCCGGCCACAACTGCACATCTTCGTCGTACTGACCGACGCATTTCACCTCGGCCACGTGAACGGCTCGGCATCGCGTAGCCGTCGCTGAGCCAGCAAGTCCGCCGGCTCTGAGGCCAGGGTGTCTTCCAGCACGGCCCAACGGTCACGTCCTGCTGTGTGCTCCGCGCAGCCTCAGCCCGTCGTCCAGGGCCGGAGTTTGTCGGGGTTGAGCACTGCCCAGATGCGCTTGATCCGGTCACCTGCGACGTCGAACGCCATCACCGCCATGGTGCCGCCGTCCTGCTGAGCCATCAGGCCGGGCCGGCCGTTGACCGTGCACTCCAGGATCGTCACGTTGGACAGCGCGTCGGCCCGATCGGCGAAGAAGCGCGCGACCTGCTCGGCGCCTTCGACCGGGCGGAGCGCGGCGCTGACGAGTCCGCCGCCGTCGCCGACCGCCGTGGCGTCGGGGTCGAGGAGGGCGATGAGGGCGCCGATGTCCTTGGCTTCCCACGCCTGCTTGAAATGCCTGACGATCGTGGCCTGCCGCGCTGCCGGAGCCGCGGGGGTGTGCGCGGCGCGGATGCGGTGGCGGGCCGAGGAGGCCAGCTGGCGGCAGGCCGCCGGGGTACGGCCGACGATCTCGGCCACTTCGGCGAAGGGGTAGCGGAAGACGTCGTGCAGGATGAACGCGACGCGCTCGGCCGGGGTCATCGATTCGAGCACGACGAGGAACGCCATGCTGATCGACTCGTCGAGGGTGACGCGCTCAGCCGGGTCGAGCGTGGTGTCCCCCGGCCGCTCGCTGATCCACTCCGAGGCTTCTGGCACCGGCTCGGGGACCCATGAGCCCACGTAGTGCTCGCGCCGGGCGCGTGCCGAGCCGAGCAGGTCGAGGCAGATGCGGCTGGCGACCTTCGTCAGCCAGCCGCTGGGGGATGCGATGGCCTCCTGCTGCTGCCGGGTCATGGCGTACCAGCGGGCGTAGGTCTCCTGGACGGCGTCCTCGGCCTCGGCCAGGGAGCCGAGAAGCCGGTAGGCGAGACCGATCAGCTGGCGCCGCTCGCTCATGATCGCGCTCAGACCCAGGTCGAGCTGGCCAGGCCCTGGCTCGGATGGGGTGGTCATCGTGTCCCCGACTCTCCTTGTCGCATCTGCCCTCACCGGTTCGACGAGACAGCTACCCGAAATGTGAGGTTGTCGTGCCGCCTGACGTTCCGGAGGGCTACGTCGTCCTAAGGATGAACCGAACGATAAGGACGTGAATTGACCATGGAACCCGTGAACGTCGCGATCATCTACTACAGCGCCACCGGCACCGTGCATGCCCTGGCCCAGGCCGCCGCCGAGGGCGCGGAGAAGGCCGGTGCGCACGTGCGACTGCGCAAGGTGCGCGAACTCGCCCCGCAGGAGGCGATCGACGCCAACCCCGACTGGGGCCGGCACATCCAGGAGACCGCCGACGTCGTCGAGGCCGGCCTCGACGACCTGGCCTGGGCCGACGTGGTGCTGTTCGGCACCCCTTCCCGCTTCGGCAACCCGGCCAGCCAGCTCAGGGCGTTCATCGACACCACCGGCCCTCTGTGGTTTCAGGGCCAGCTCACCGACATGGTGTTCTCGGCATTCACCGCCTCCAACACCGCCCATGGCGGACAGGAGTCCACCCTCCTGGCCCTGGGGAACACGTTCTACCACTGGGGCGGCATCATCGTGCCCCCCGGCTACGCCGACCCCGTCCAGTTCAAGTCAGGCAATCCCTACGGCGCCTCCCACGTGGCCGGCGATGGCCCGCCCAACGATGTAGCCCTGGAATCGGCCCGCTACCAGGCCCGGCGGGCGGTGGACACCGCGGCCGCGCTCAAGGCCGGCCGCGCCGGCTGACCGAGTCACCTGTATTTCATTCTGCGCAGACGTTCGAACGGAGGACATCATGGCTTCGAGCGAGTCCGAGGTCAGGGCAATGCTGGACAGGCGGGTCGAGGCCTGCCGGGCGAAGGACCTCGACAAACTCATGTCACTTTACGCATCCGACATCGTCTATTTCGACGTCGTGCCCCCACTCCAGTTCAAGGGGTCCGACGAAGTCCGCCGCAACTTCAAGCGGTGGTTCGATGAGTACGAGGGCTCCATCGGCCTCGAAACGCACGAGTTGCAGATCGCGGTGAGTGCGGACGTGGCGTTCGTGCACATGCTTCACGTGGACAGCGGAACGCGTAACAACGGGGTCGACGGCGCCGTATGGATTCGATCGACGGTCTGTTGCCGGCGGTCGAACGACAAGTGGCTGATCACGCACGAACACATCTCGATGCCGGGCACCTGGCCTCTCCCGGGTGCGGAAGGTAATTAGACGGCGTGGTGGCCCACAGCGGGAGCGGATCCGGGTGATGGAGAGCTCGTCGATCTCGACCTGCTCGCCCTCGAAGTCCAGGAGGATCGGGCAGTCGGGTAATCACTCATCCTGTTCGAGATCCCATACCAGGATTGCGCGCGTCAGCCGCCGGCCGACGAGGTCGCCGACCTGGTGAAGGCGACGGGGCACCGAGCGCATCGCTGGTCTCGGGCATGCTCCGCGGGCGGGGCATCGTCGAGACGGCCCGGCTGGTGTTTCCCGGCGATGAATATGCGAAGCGAGGTTCTGATCCTTATGGCCGGCAGGGTCTACGTCCGCCACGGCCGGGCTCTCCCATAAGCCACCGAGGCCGAGACGCGGCGCTGCTGGAAGCGGGTGCTGCCTATTGCTTGCCGTGGTGCTCGGACGCCCTAGCCCGCCGATCAGCGATCAGACGGTCAGCGGCACCCTGTGGATCTCGTCGGCCGGGTGCCCCGCCCGCTGGTGGATGCGCTGGACGGCATCCGCGTCCGGCGCCTCCGACAGGCAGTACACCACGCCCTCGTCAGGGTCGGCCCATGCGTGCTGGAAGGTCACGCCTTCCTCTCTCTGTATCGCGAGGTCGGCGGCGTGCGCCTGCTTGAGCTCCTCGTCGGTGATGCCCGTCATGCCGTGATGCACGTCCATGAACTTCGCCATGGCTTCCTCCTCGAAGGCGTGACCTGCGGATCTTTTCCAGCTTAGGGCGGCCTTTGGCGGACCGGCCCCCAAAACTTCGCCAAGAAGGCGCGCCGCCGCCACCCCTATCGCCGGACCGCGCTGACAGAAGCCGGCCGCCGGCGCTGCGCCCGACCTGTGGCACGCGCTGATGTCGTTCTCTTCCACCGTTGTGGTCCGCGCATCCAGGCCGCAGGTCGGGCGCAGCGGCCCTCCGACCTATACGATTCTGATCCGGTACACCATATGCATGTTGCCGTTGCTCCCCGGCGAGCCCTCCCAGATGTTCCATTTGGGAAGCAGCATGGCTTTGGCGGGCCCGCCTACGTCATCGGTGTATTCGATTGCCACCTTGTTGTTGCCTGCGGAGATCAGGCCGACGCCGTAGATGGCCACGCTCATCGTGCCGGCGTTCGCGAAGCAGTGGTGGTCCGTACCATTGAAGATCTGCAGGACTTCACGACTGTGACTCACGTTGCAGTCCGCGTGGTTGATGGCGAATGCGGGGGCGGGGAAGGCCACCATGACCGCCGGGGCGGAGGCGTAGCCGGCCGGCGTGGCTCAGTCCGACGGGATGTCCCACGTCACGGTGCGCGTCAGCGCCCCGTGCGTGCGAAAGGACCGGGCCCATCCGAGGGTCTCGAAGCGCCCGTTCGCGTCGTCGGGCTTGTCCGTCGCGATGTCGTGGGCTCCCTTGTTGAAGTTGTACCGGTCCTCGGCGTGGACGGTGATCTCCATCGTCGCCCGCCCGCCCTCGACCCGGACGTCGGCCGAGCCCCACTGGGTGTAGCTGCCGAGCGTCTTCTGCCAGTTCTCCGTGTCGGAGTTTCCGGACGACAACCCGCCCGTCATCCGGAAGTGGCTCTGGCCACTTTCCTTGTGGAGCCGCATGGCCTCGGACTTGGCGTCTTCGACCGCGTAGTCGACGGAATCCCGGATATCGCGGTCCTCTTTGTACGCACGCTCGAAGTCGACTTCGAAATCCTCACCCGACCCGTTCAGGTAGTGCTCGTAAACGGCGAGGCCGTCCTTGAGGTCCTCCCGTTTCAACTCGCCGCCGCGTAGCATCGCCCGCCATTTGAACCAGCTCTTGTAGTCGTCAAGAGTCGGCTTCTCATCGGGGTCGTAGGGGAAGTCGTGGTCGTAGCCGACGGTCGGCTCCCCCCGGCCGATGTGGTATTTCCCGTTCTTGTCATCACCTTTCGGCTGGTGGACGGGGGACGGGGAGTGGCTATTGGGCGCCTCTTCCAGCAGCGTGGTCGCGGCTCCAGCGGTCGCCAGCGCGGTCGTACGCCCGAAAGCCGTCGCGAGACGTGAGCCCTTCGCCGGGGCGGCGAACTTCGGCGCCTTGGCGCCGAGCATCCGGCGCACCCGCGTCTCCACGCCGCGGATCAGCTTCTGCCCGAAATACCGCGCGAACCTGTGCCGCAGCGTCGCCAGCGCCTTCCTGGCGAAAGCCCGCAGCCTCATGAGCGATCCCCGCGCCTTGAGGGCGGCGAAACCGCCACTGACCGCCGCCGAAGCGGCCGCCCACAGCAGGACGATCAGCGCGTACATCGCCAGCAACTTGAGGACGATCTTGACGGTCTCGACGACCTTCGCGTACAGGTCGTGGCCGTCGGCCAGCGCGTGCAGGGAGGTCGCGAGGCTCTGCAGGTGCCCCTTCTGCTCTCCGTCACCGTGATAGTCGGCCCAGAATGTGTTGAGCTCGTCGATGTGGTCGCCGGAGTTGTTCTGGGAGGCGTACGTGACGACACCGTGGGCGCTGGGATTGACGCCGTCCGCCAGGTTGGTGGCGCAGGACCGATAGACGGCTCCGCACGCACGGAGATGATCCTCGTCCTCTGACGGCCATTCCACCCCGAGCATGGAGAACGGGGTCTGCAGCGCTGCCGGAAGGACGACCGCCATCAGTCAGCCTCGAAGGGGGGCACGCCCCCGCGGCTCACCGCCGAGGTCCCAGGACGACATGGGCCTCACTGTCCCGCTCCCACTCACGACGCAGCGTTATAAACGGTGCCACTTTACTACAACTTGACCCTCAGGGGCCTGTTCGTGACCGCTGGTGAGGACCACGTCGACCATACGGGGGCAGAGCGGCATACGCTCCTGGTCGCGACTACAGTGGCCGGCGTGCCATACGCCGGATCCCAAGGTCGCGTCATCTTCCTCAACGGGACATCGAGCGCCGGCAAGACCACTCTGGCCCGGGCCATCCAGGACGAGAGCGACATCCCCTTCGTCTACTGGGGAATCGACACCCTGTTCAGCCTCGTCCCGCCGAACTGGGGCGGCGGACGCGACGGCCCGCTCAGCAGATCCGGCTTCTGGTACGACCGCACCACTCAGGACGAGGACGGCCGTCCCCACGTGGTCGTCCGCTACGGCCCGGTCGGCCGCCGCATGATCCGTTCGGCCTGTGCTGCCGCGGCGTCCTTCGCCCGCGGCGGCGACAGCGTCGTCATCGACGAGATGCTGCTGACCCCAGATTTGCTGCCCGTGTGGATGAAGGCGCTGGCGGGCCTCGATGTCCTGCTCGTGGGCGTGATGTGTCCGCTGGCGATCGCCGAGCAACGGGAAGCAGGACGCCGCAACCCGCCCGGTCTGGCACGCGGGCACTTCCGGACGGTCCACGACCACGGCGTCGCCTATGACATGACGGTGGACACCAGCACGGGAACACCCGCAGACCTGGCCAAGGCCGTCCTGCTGCGTCAGCCGGGCAGGCGGTGAACCCTGCGCGGCCGGACCCAGCAGGGGAAGGTCCATGACCGGCTGAGAGCCCGCCGGCTCCGGGGGTGATCGCCGAGGGGCGCCGGAATCCGTAGGACGCGGTTCCGGGAGCCCGTCGTTGCCGGTCCGGGACGCGGAACCCGGCGAACGGGCAGCCGTGGACGGCGTGATGGACCGTGAACAGGACTCGGGAGTTCGCCGAACAACCAGTGTTCCGACGTCACCGCCTGAAAGGCCGGCATGCATGACAGCTTCCCTTCGAGATTCGGCGCCTCCCGAGGAGGGGACCGACGCCCAGGTAATAGAGGCGTCGTGGCGACATCCTGATCGTTTCGGCGCCGTCTTCGATCGTTATTTCGTTTCCATCCACCGCTACGTGCAGCTGCGCTTGGGCGCGTCGGCCGCGGATGACCTCGCCGCGGAGACCTTCCTGCGCGCCTTCCGCAGCAGGGAACGTTTCGACCTCAGCTGCTCCAGCGCCCGCCCCTGGTTGTACGGCATCGCCTCCAACCTGGTCGCCGAGCACCGTCGCGGCGAGGCGCGCAGGTACCGGGCACTGGCCAGAAGCGGCGACACCGCGGAGATCGAAAGTCACGACGAGCGTGTGGCGCAGCGGGTCTCCGCGGCGGTCATGCAGCCGCGGCTGGCCGCCGGACTCGGCAGGCTCTCGGCCGGCGACAGGGACGTCCTGTTGCTGGTCGCCTGTGCCCAGCTCAGCTACGAGGAGGTGGCCGAAGCTCTCGGCATACCTCGGGGAACGGTGGGATCGCGTCTCAATCGTGCCCGCAAGAAGCTCCGCAAGATCATCGGTCCCGCCGGGGAGGCACTGTGATGAACGAACTCGAAGCGATCAAGAGCCACCACGACAGCCTGCCCGGACCCGCGCCCGAGGTGAGCGCGCGCGCATGGGGCCTGCTGGTCGAAGAGGTCGAGGCCGAGCGGGCCGGGAGCGGCCACGGTCAGGCGGTGCGGCCACGTGGGCGGGTGCTTGGCGGTTTTCCCGGCGGCCGGCTGGCGCTGAGGGCGGGCGTGGCCGTGGGCCTCGCGGCTGCGGTGACCGCCGGACTGATCCTGGTGCGTGGCGGCCACGACTCCGCTTCGTTCGGTACGCCTCCCGCCAGCGCCGCCGAACTGCTCCGGAATGCGGCCTCGGTCGCGGCGCGGGAGGAGGTACGGCCCGGGCCGGGGCAGTTCGTCTACGTCGACCAGAAGGACGTCACGTTCGCCTCCGGCTCCGAGGGCGAGTACACCCAGGACGTACGCCGAGAGGTGTGGCTGCCGGCCGGGGATCCCGGCAGGGCTCTGACGCGCTCGACGTACGGGCAGGCGCACGTCATCAGCGGGCGTCCGGCGCACCGGCAACCCCCCGGGACGGTGGAGTACCGGCGCGCGGGGCAGTGCCACGAGCGCTCCCTGAGCCTGCCGTTCCAGGCCACCGATCTTCTCGCCGATCCTGATCGGGCTCTGGCGGAGATCCGCGAGGACGCGGAGGCGTTCGTCCGGTCGGACCAGCGCAGGCGAGGGGAGACGGGCCTGGGCGAGGACGAGATCGACATGCGGGTCGAGAAGGTTGTCGCGAGCTCGTTGCTCGGGCTGGCGCAGGACCCGCTCACCTCCTCCGAGATCAGGGCCGCGGTCTTCCGCACGCTGTCGAAGCTGCCGACCGTGACCATCGTCCCGAACCTCACCGACCCCGCCGGACGACGCGGGGTGGGCGCCTCGCTCAAGCTGGAGAGCCCCGACGGCTGGGAACGCGGGGAGCTCATCTTCGAGCCGGCCACGTATCGGTTCCTCGGCTACCGGACCTGGATCGGGCGGCAGGAAGGCGGGCAGGTCAAGGAGGTTCCGGGCGCCAGCACGGCGGTGATGAGCGTGAAGGTCGTCGGCTCCATGCCGGAGGTTCCCCAGGACGCCGGCAAGCCGATGTTCTGCTGACCGGGGTCGCGCTCGGGCAGGCGCTTCCCGTCCGGCTCGGCGGCCGCGTCGCACGTTCAGCTCACTCCTCCTCTCGCGGTACGCCGAGCCAGCAGGGCGACCCGGACGGCGCACGCCGTACCGATCGCGAGGAGGACGATGCCGGCGGTGACCACCCGCAGGAGACCCTCGGCGGAGGAGGGCGCCGCGAAGTAGACGCTCCCGAGCCCGGCGACGGCGGTCACCCCGGAGAGCATCGGGCCGGTGGCGTTCAGCGCCGAGATCGCTGACGCGAACCGCGCGTCCACCAGGGAGGTGATCTGCGCGATCAGCGGGCTGTACCCGGCGGCGTGGCCGGCTCCGGCGAGGAGCAGCAGCGGTATGGAGCCGAACGGGCTCCACTGGTCACGGTAGAGGAACACCAGCAGGGCCGACCCCGCCGCGAACATGATCGGTCCCGCTGTCGGCAGTGCGTTCTGCAGCCCCTGCGGGTAGCGGTTCCAGCTCAGGCTGAGCATGCCGAAGCCCAGGGCGTACGGGACGAACGCCAGTCCTGCCTGCAGCGGGGAGTAACCGAGCGCGGTCTGGAGGTGCAGGGTCAGGACGAGCAGGAAGACGGTGTAACACCCATTGATGATCCAGCAGGCTGCCAGCCCTGACTTGGTTCCGCCCGGCCGCAGCGCCGCGAGGTCCAGCAGCGGGTGCCGCGCTCCGGTCTCATAGCGGACGAACGCCGCCAGCAGCGCGGCGCCGCCCGCCAGCGAGATCCATGCCCACGTGGGCCAGCCGTGGTCCTGGCCGAAGATGAGCGGGACGGTGAGCGCCGTCATGGCGACGGTCAGGAGGGCCACCCCGGCCGGGTCGAGGCGTACCTGCCGGTGGTCCGTGCGGGAGTTCGGCAGGACGCGCGGGCCGACCAGCAACAAGATCACGCCGATCGGGATGTTGATCAGGAAGATGGGCCGCCAGGAGAGGCCGAGCAGGTCAGCGCCGGCGACCAGCCCGCCGATGACCTGCCCCAGCGCGACCCCCAGGGCGAGCACCATGCTGTAGACGCCGATCGCCCTGCGGCGTGCTGCTCCCTCCCAGTGCATGTGGATGAGCGAGAAGATCTGCGGCATGAGCAGCGACGCCCCCATGGCCTGGGCGATGCGGGCGAGCACCAGAACGGTCGCGTCGGGGGCCAGCCCGCACAGCAACGACGCGCCCGTGAACCAGCCGAGCCCCACCAGGAACGCACGCCTGTGCCCGATGACGTCGCCGATCCGCGCGCACGTGACCAGCAGGACACCGGTGGCCAGCAGGTAACCCGACACGATCAGCTGGATCTCGGCGTCGGTGGCGTGCAGGCCCTCGCGAACGGTCACCGCCCCTACGGACACGATCGACCCGTCCATGGACGCCATGGCTTGCCCGGTGAGCAGTACGGCCAGCATCCGGCCCCGGCGGGCAGCCGTCACCGGCGGAGGAGCAAGAGTGGTCATGCGTTCAGCATCGGCCGTCCCGTGCCGCCCCGTCTTGAACGAATATGCGGGCGGCATTGTCGGTGGCGATGCGTAGGGTTGTCCGGTGCGTACGGCGAAAAGGCTGATCGAAAGCCCACACTTCGTGATCCACGCAGTCGAGTGCGCGGACGACCACGCCGGCTGGTCGGCTCCCGAGACGTCACCCGCCGCCCAGATCGTGCTCGTCCGGCGGGGCCGGTTCCGGCTCGATTCGCAGGGCCGGCAGATGACGGTCGAACCCACCACCGGCTATCTGCACCGTCCGGGGCAGGAGATACGCTTCGCCCACCCGGCAGGGGGAGACGTGTGCACCTCGATCACGTTCACCGGTGACGTGCTGACGGCCGGGCTCGATGCCGTCCGCTCTCCCGCGGTCCGCGTTGACGCGCGGCTCGAACTGGCCCACCACCTGCTGCTGCGCGCCGGCGCGGACCCTGGCTTCGCCGCCGTCGAGGCCGTCCTCGACCTCCTGCTGCCGGCGCTCCTTGAGCAGCCCCAGGATGTGTCCCCGCCGGGACGGCGCGAGCTGGCGGATCGTGCTCGGGAGGCGATCGTCGCCGACGAGCCGGGCTGCGCCGACCTGACATCCCTGGCCCACCGGCTGCGGACCTCCCCGTCTCACCTGAGCCACACCTTCCGCCATCACGTGGGCATGCCGTTGAGCCGTTACCGCAATCGCGTACGCGTGAGCCGCGCGCTGACGTGCCTGGACCAGGGCGAGACGGACCTCGCGGCGCTCGCGGTCAGCCTCGGCTTCAGCGACCAGGCCCACTTGACTCGCGTCATGCGCGACGAGCTGGGCCACACCCCCGGCCGGGTCCGTACGCTCCTCGCCTCCGGAGCCGGCTGACCGGCCCTGACCGGCCGCTTCTTCCCGGCAGCGGTTGCCTCGGCGCGGTTGTCACCGGAATGGCGACGAGCGCCGCGGCCCCTGCCCTCCCTCACGGTAATGTCCTGATCTTCGCGTCTTTTCCTCGGAGGAGTCATGTCCCGTCCCAAGCTTCCCCGGCCGGCGCCCGGCGACGTGCTGCTGGTCTGCACGTGTTACGAGGACGGCAAGGCCCTGTACGGCCGGTTGCTCAACGAGATCGGGGGACACCAGGAAGGCGACGTGCTCGTTCTCGAGGACAGCGGGGTGCGGCTCCGCACGGTCGAGGACCCTGGATGGGACTACCTGCACGGCGGTAACGTCCCGGCGCTCGTCCCGGACGGCGGCCCCGTCCCGCCGGTCGCCGTCCTGGTGGACATTCCGGTGGTGTACGGCGGAGACGGGCCACTGCTGGTGGACCTGGCGGCGACACCCGGGCGCGGGGTGCGGGTCCAGCAGGACCGGCTCAGCGAGATCCTGGCGGCCCTGCTGGCCGGCGCGCTCGCGTTCGACGACCTGGTACGCGGCATGGACCGCTACGGCATGTACCTGGGGGACGGCGGCCGGCCGGCCTTCCCCGTGCCGGCGGCGCCGCCGCGCCGGTCCTTCCCGGCGCTGCCCTCCACCGCCTCGGCCCTGCTGGTCCGTACCTCGTTCGACGACGAGGACGGCTGGCGCGCCCTGCTGGACGAGCTCGGCGGGGCCGACGGGGACGGCCTGCTCGGCGCTGACCTGGACGAGGACGAGCTCGACGAGGAGGACGCCCCGTTGGAGGCGCTGGTCGTCGACGACCGGGCCTTCGAGGGCCTCCAGCCGGGTGAGGTCCCGGCGCTGGTGCCGCCCGAGGAGCACACCACGCTGGTCGCGCTCGCCGACGCCCGGACCTTCGCCGAGCCCGGCCGGCCGCTGACGGTCGTCGACCTGTACGACACCCCAGGGCAACCCGCCGTCCTTCCCTGCCGCATGGTGGGGTCGCTGGCGTGCAACCTGGAGATCGCCAACATGGACTTCCACGAGTTCGTCGCCGAGGAGGGCGTGGAACCGTGGTGGGACCGCTCCTGACCGGACTCGCCGGTTCGCGTGTCGTGGAGCGCCCGATACGGCCCGGCCGCGCGCGCCTTCGTCAGCAGTCGGCTTCTGGGCCAGGGCCTCGCGCTGAGCGGTTCGGGCGACTCGCGTGCGGCCGGGTTCACTAGCCGATGAGGGCCTCGGTGATCTGGCGGGTGGTCTGCGCGGCGATCCTCGGGTTGACGGCGGCATAGGAGGTGTAGGCGTTCAGGCCGGTGGTGAGGGCCCAGCCGCGGCCCCGGGCCCAGGTGGCGTCGTCCACGCCGAGCGCGGCACGGAAGGCGGCCCGGCTGCCGGCCGACATCAGGGTGTAGGCGATGGTGAGGTCGCAGGCCGGATCGCCGATGCCGAGCCCGCCGAAGTCGATGACGGCGTTGAGGCGGCCGCCGAGGGTCAGCAGGTTGCCGGTGTGGAAGTCGCCGTGGAACCAGACCGGCGGGCGATCCCACGCGGGGGCGTCCAGGGCGGTGTCCCACAGATCGGTCATGGCGGTGGCGTCGAACACGTCGCCGACCTCCGCGATGTCGGCCCGCGTCGCTTGATCGCGGCTCTTCAACGACTGGCCGGTGAGGTCGTCGCGGGTCTCCGGGGTCGGTACGTCATCGGGCCTGTACTGCTGCAGCGCGGCCAGGAACTCCGCCAGCTGGACGGCCGCAGCGGACGAGTGGGCCAGGGCCTCGACGGTCGCCACCTCGCCCTCCAGCCAGCGGGACACCGCCCACCGCCACGGGTAGCCGAAGTCGGGCTCACCCACTCCGACCGGCACCGGGATGGCCAGGGGCAGGTGCGGGGCGAGCCGGGGCAGCCACTCGTATTCCTTGGCGGCCTGCCCGATGGCGCCGGCGTGGCGGGGGAGCCGGACGGACAGCTGCTCGCCCAGCCGGTAGATCACGTGGTCGGAGCCGGCCGGGTCGAGCAGTTTCAGCGGCAGCTCGGCCCACTGCGGGAACTGCGTGTCGACCAGCCTTCTGGCCAGTGCGGCAGTGATCGTGGGGCGGGTGTCGGGGATGCCCGAGGTCGCCAAGAGCAACTCCTGTGATCGGCCCGCTCCGTGCGGCGGGCGGCGGGACCATCACAATGCACCGCGGGCCTGCCTGTCGATCGGATTTCCGCTCCCGCGCGACCGCTGCCGGGCCGCTGTTCGCGCGCTCCTGCTGGTCACCGATCATGAGGTATGACCCGCGCCCTGTCGACGCCGCCCGTCATGGCCTCCGGCTCCCTCGCCGGCTCGCCCCAACCCGTGCTGCCCGCCGCCGGGGGGCTGGTGCTGCGTCCCTGGGAGAGGGCCGACGCGCCGGCGTTCCTCTCCGCGTACCAGGATGACGAGATCAGGCGCTGGCACACGCGCCGCCCCTCGACCGTGACCCAGGTCCGGGAGTGGTTCGACAGCCCGTGTCGGCGTGGCCTCCCTCGCCCTCGCGGCACTCACGGCCTGGGCCCTGGACGAGATCGGCTTCCACCGCCTGGAGCTGGACCATTCGACGCGCAACACGGCCTCCTGCGGGGTGGCCACGAAGTGCGGCTATCTGCTGGAAGGCACCAAGCGGAGCGCCGCCGTGCATGACGACGGACGGCACGACATGCACCTGCACGCCCGCATCCGAGGGAGGTGAGCGTGTCCGGTAGGCCGCTGCCGCATCCATTCGTTCGCCGACCTTGCCAAGACCGATAATCCCGATAAGGATGAAAAGCCGATGACATCGGCTAACGGGCGCCCTCGCGCCTTCCCCTTTTACATCGTGTGCGACGTATCGCATTCGATGCACACCGCCCGCGAGGACGGACGGCCCACCCCCTTCGAGGTGCTGTCGAACTGCGTGGGGGAGTTGCTCTTCGAGCTGGAGGCGGGCGACCCGGGCGTCAGCGAGGCCGCGCACGTCGCCGTCGTGTCCTTCGCCGACAAGGTCGAGGTGGTGCTCCCGCTGACCAGGCCGTGCGACGCGATCAGGGTCCCGGCCCTGCGACCCGGCATGCAGACGGATTACCTGGCGGCTTTCCGCGGGCTCGTGAAGATCATCGAGAAGGACCACAGGAAGCTGTCCAGACAGTTCGACGTACGGGCGCCGGTGGTCTTCTTCATCACCGACGGCGAGCCGTACGTCGGCGCGAACCACCAGGACGTCGAGATCTGGGGCCCCGCGCGCGACCGGCTGGCGGGCCTCGACCCGGCTCCGTACATCGTGGCCCTCGGCTTCGGGTCGGTGCAGGAGGACACCCTGCGACGGGTCGCCACCACTCTGAGGGGCGAAGTGCTGGCCTTCGCGGGCGAGGTCGCGACGGGGGCGGCCACCGTGCTGCACGGCATCGCGCAGGCCGTCTCCGACAGCATCAGCGCCTCCGTCAACAGGAACACGGCCGTCCTGCGCGGGCCCGCAGGGATGCGGCAGCTGAGATGATCAAGGCGGCGCTGGCGGGTTTACTCCTGGTCATCGGGATCGGTCCGGTGGGGGCGCGGCCTGCTCCGTCGCCGGAGCCGACGGTGACCGTGACCGTGACGCCCGGTCCGGCACAGGGGGGCGGTGCGGCGTCGGGCTGGCCGCTGTGGATCCTGTCCGGCATCGCCGGCGCCGGCGCCGTGCTTCTCGGGCGGTTCGTGCTCGCGCGCAGGAACCGTACTGCCGCCGCCGACGGCAGAACGCCCCTCGGCCCGCCTCCCCAGCCGCTGCCCGTCCTGCTGGCGGGCGGCGCGGACTCGCGCGCCCCGGGCGTCGCGCTCGACGGCGGCATGCTCGCCCAGACGACGATCCGCGCCGTGAGCATCCGCGGGCGGCGCCATCGATATCGCGGCGAACCCCTGCAGGACGCCTACGCGGTACGGCTGAGCGCGGACGGGCGGTGGGTCATCGCGGCCGTGGCCGACGGGCTGGGCAGTACGCTGCACGCCGAACACGCCGCCGCGGTGGCCGTACGTGCCGCCACGAGCCTCTCCCTGACCCCCGACCCCGGCTGGCACGCGGCCTTCGCCACCATCGCAGGGGAGGTCATGCGCGCCACCGCCCGGTTCGCCGGCCAGCCCGCCGGCAGGGGGTCGGATCCGCCCGCCACGACGCTGACGATCGCGGTGGTCCCCGCGGACGGCGGGCGCGGGATCGCCGCCTGCGCGGCCATCGGGGACTCGCCGGCGCTGTGGCTCCATGACGGGACGTGGACCGAGCTCTTCCCACCGGACGGGCAGAGACCGGGCAACGTCACCTCCGCCCTGCCGGACGACCTCGGTGAGCTGCGCGAACGGCAGATCGACTGGCAGCCGGGGGACGTGCTCGTCCTGTGCAGCGACGGGTTCGGGACGGCCATGGGCGGCGGCGGCAGCGTGCTCGCCCAGCAGCTCGTCACATCGTGGAGCTCGCCGCCCGCGCTGCGCAGCTTCTTCCGCGATGTGGGTTTCCATCTGTCGACTTACGACGACGACCGGACCGTTCTGGCGTTGTGGGCGGGCCGCCACGACACGGCCGTCCTGTGACAGGAGTGCGGCAGCAGAAGCATGAATCCCCCAGACGTGGTCGACGAAGCGGATCTGAAGCCCCCCACGGACGCCGACGCCTACTCCCTGCGTCCGGGCGGTCAGGCGCGCAGCCTGGAGCTGTGCGAGGTCAGCGGCGTCCCTGGCCGGTTCCTGTTCAAGCGGTACGACGAGGAGACGCTGGCGGGGCTGGACGAGGAGGCCCTGCTCGCGATGGTGCGCTGGCGGCGAGACCTTCCCCGGCACGACCGCGCGACACTCGATCAGCGGTGTGCGTGGCCGGTCGCGGCGGTCCGGCACGACCGGATCACCGGCATTCTGATCAGGCCCGCTCCCAGGCAGATGTTCGTCGAGCTGCGCGACCGGCTGGTGCCGCGGCACCTCGACGAGCTCACGCGGTCGCCCGAGCGGGTGAGCGCGCTTCGCGATCACTATGGCACGCGGTACTACGAGCCGCCCTACAAACTGGCCGTCCTCGGTCAGCTGCTCGCGACGGTGCAGTGGCTGCACGAGCAGGGCTACGTGGTGGGCGATCTGCAACTGCGCAACGCCGTCTTCACCCTCGATCCGTCGCCCGCGGTGTACCTGCTGGACTGCGACTCCTGCCTACCGGTCGGGGGCCGCGGCGCCTTGGCGGAGGTCGATCCCGAGCAGTGGAAACTCCCCCGTGAAGGCGCATTCACCCAGGAGTCCGACTACTACAAGTTCGCCTGGGCCGTCGTACGGTGCCTCCAGGAGAGCGCCGAGGCGTGGTCGCTCGACGATGCCGCACTCGCCAGGGTTCTGCCCTTGCGGCACCGCCGCCTGATAAGGCAGTGTCTGGACGATTCACCCGAATCAGTGGACACCGAACGATGGCGGGCGGCCGGCGAGTCGTGGCAGTGGCTCGTCACTCCCGAACGCATCTACGTCGAAACCGACTCCAACCTGCGCGAGGCGTGGCGGCGGGGGAAGTCCGCGGTGGGGGACGGCTCGCGGGGTCGGCGCGGGGCGGTCGTGGTGCTGCTCGTCGTCCTGGCGGCGCTCGCCGTCGTCTTAGCGGTCACGTTGGGAGCCTGAATGGACACCGGCGAGCCACGGCACATCGGGCCCTACGAGGTGCTCGGCCGCCTGGGTGTCGGCGGCCAGGGTACGGTCTACCTCGGGCAGAGCGAGGCCGGCCGGGTCGCGATCAAGGTGATCCACGCGCAGGGGGCGGCCGACCCGAGGGCGCGCAGGCGGTTCGCGGACGAGGTGTCCATCGCGTCGCGGGTGCCCAGGGCGTACACCGCGATGATCATCGACGCCGCCATCGACCGTGACCAGCCGTACATCGTGAGCGAGTACGTCGAAGGCCCGTCACTGCAGAAACTCGTCGACAACCACGGGCCGCTGTCGGGGCCCGCGCTCGAACGGCTGGCGACCTACACGGCCACCGCCCTGGCGGCGATCCACGGCGTGGGAGTCGTCCACCGGGACCTCAAGCCCGCCAACGTCATCATCGGGCCGGACGGACCACGCGTCGTGGACTTCGGGGTCGCCCGGGCCCTGGAGGCGACGGCCGTGATCACCACGCCCGTGGGGACCCCCGGCTATCTCGCGCCGGAGCAGGTGGTGGGGGCCGACGCCGAGGTGGGCTTCCCCGCCGACGTGCACGCGTGGGCGGCCACCATGTATTTCGCCGCCACCGGCAGGATGCCGTTCGCGGGCAGCAACGTGGCCGTCATCATCAACCGTGTCCTGAACGAGACCCCCGACGTGGCGGTGATCTCCGAGCCGCTGCGTTCGCTGATCGCCGACTGCCTGGCCAAGGATCCGGCGCGGCGGCCCACCACCATGGAACTGCTCGGCCGCCTCGTGGGGCATCAGTCGGAGAACGTTCAGGCGACGGTGCCCCGCACCCGGATCCTGTCGGCCGTCGTCGGAACGCTGAAGGAGACCACCACGCTGGGCAGCGGGCCCGCGGCCGACATCGTGATCCACGGTGAGGGGATCGCCCCGGCGCACGCCACCGTCCGCAAGGTGAGCGCCGGCTACCGGCTGCACGACCACAGCAGCGGCCTGGGGACGTTCATCGACGGCAGCCCCGTGCTCTACGCGACCCTGCGGCCTGGCGATCGGTTCACGATCGGTACGGCGGTGCTCCGCCTCACCGAGGCGGGGGCGCTGGAGCGCGTACGGCTCGGCCGGATGCCCGCCGCCCGCTGGTGGTTGCTGCTCCTCCTCGCCGCGGCCGTGGCGCTGCTGGTCTACGTCGCCGTCACGGGATAGTGACGGGCGTGGGCGCGGTGACGTTCACGCGTTCCCCGGTCTTGGAGTCGAGGGTGAAGGCGCCGCTGGCGCCGCGGATGACGTTGGTGCCGGTGAACAGGTAGAGCTGCCCGCGCACCGCCGCGGTGGAGGGCAGGCTGAGCTGGGACGGGTCGGCGCCGATGGCGGCCTTCTGCACCGCGGTGGCCGCGGCGGTCACCGCGTCGTACGCCATGATCGCCAACCCGCTGCTGAGATGCGCCGCGGAGAAGGTCTCGCCGTGGTGGGGCGCCACGAACTCGTTACGGAACTGCTGGTAGAGCTGGCGGTGCTGGTTGTCCTCGTGGTCGAGCCGCTTGGGGTCGGCGAGCGGCACGAACATCACCTTGATGGGCGCATCCGGGTCGTGCAGCGACGGGTCCTCCGGATCCTGGTTCTGGGCGTCGTCGCCGGTGACCACGGTGATCGGCGTGGATCGGCAGGGCCGGTTCCGCAGGAGCTTGAGGAACGTGGGCATGAACGTCTGGCGGCCGGCGTAGAAGATCATGTCGGTTTTCGATCCGCAGATCGTGTCGCTGATGGTCCGGAGCAGCGAGGGTCCGCCACGCGGATCGAAGGGGAAACTGAGCCCGGACTCGTCGACATACGGCTTCAGCCCGAGCTCCGGATCGAGGAAGGCGTCCTTCAGCGAGAGGGCGTAAAGGTCCTTGGTGCCCTGCGGGGTCACGTCAGCCCACATCAGGGCCGCGCTCCCCTCGACCTTCTTCTTCTTGAACTCTTTCGCGATGGCTTCGAGCTGGGCCGTGGTGCTGACCGCGGTGCGGGTGAGACCGGGAATGGGTCCGCCGTCGTCGATCTCGCCGGTGGTGTTGAATCCGGCCGCGGTGATGAAGTCGGCCACCATCGGAATTCCGGGGTCCTTGGCCAGGGCACGCGCGGCGTCGATGCTCTCCTGCTGGCTCGGGCCCATTCCGGTGACCGCGACGATCTGACCGGGACTCCCCGTCGCGCCCGTGGCGGCGTTCTTCCGCACCGCCTGCACCGCCGTCCGCCACTTCGAGCCGTCGTGGCCGGTGTTGGCCAGCACGAGCCGGATCTTGGGGAACGTCTCGGACTGGTTGGCCCGATACTGGCCGATGAACGCCCCTTCGAGCTGGTGGAGAGCACGATCTCCGACCAGACCGCGCGGGCCCGCCCCCATGGGGGCGAGGAGCGCGATCGTGCTGTAGTCGGTGCCCTCGGTGACCTTGCGGTTCTCCGCCGCGATGACCTCCAGGAGCTGGTGGTACTCCTTGCCCAGGACCATCGTCCCGTCGGCCGGGTCCATCAGCCCGACGCATTCGCCTTCGATGGCGACGACGTCCTCGCTCTGCGTTTCACAACCGCCCCAGGGCCACCACCCCTGGGTGTAATTCACGAGTACGACAGTGGATATCAGTACGGCGACCACAACGACGATCACCACGAGTTTGCGGCGGAAAAGTGTCCCTACCTGTCGTAAGAGGTTCCAGACGCGCGCGGCGAGGGAGGGTGCCGGTGCCGGTTCGTCATACATCTGGACTCCAACCCGTCACTGATCCCTTGACCGCGCCATCCCCGAATATCGGTCGCACGCTTCCCCTCCCTGGGTCGACGGGCGCCTAAACTCTCCGTCATTAAAACGTGATCAATGACGGCCGGACAACGGTTAGTTGGCGGGTTGATCTGGAAACGGTTGGGCTTCGTTATCTGGGGCGCTTGAGTCTCCTCTTCGACGTGCAAGAAACTCGGCATTCCTATGATCATCGGCTTCAGGACCACGCCAGGGCGCCGAAGAGGAGAACTCCCCCACCATGCGAGACGTCCCTGCCGAAGTTCCCCTGACCGGAGGGCGCATCACCCCAGGCGTCGTCCGCGTCGCCGACACCGTTCGGCGCCCCGCCACTGGCTCCTCCGCTTTCGTCACCCGTCTGCTCACGCACCTTCAGCGCTGTCAGTTCTCGGGAGCGCCGCGCTATCTCGGCCGGGACACAGCCGGCCGGGACGTTCTCAGCTACCTGCCCGGCTGGGTGCCGGCCACGTTCCGGCGCTGGAGCGACACCCAGGTCGCCGCGGCCGGCGTGCTGCTTCGTTCGTTGCACGACGCCACGCGGAGCAGCGGGCTCACCGGCGAGCACCCGGTCGTCTGCCATCACGACCCCGGACCGAACAACACGGTGTTCCGCGCCGGGCTGCCGGTCGCCTTCATCGACTTCGACACCGCCGCCCCCGGCGATCCGCTCGAGGACATCGGCTACATGGCCTGGACGTGGTGCGTCTCGTCGAAGAGCACCGCGCCGCCTGCCGCCGAACAGGCCGCCCAGGTGCGGGTCCTCGTCGACGCCTATGGACTCGATGCCGAGCGCCGCGCCGCCGTCGTCGACGCGATCCTTGACCGCCAGTCCCGCAACATCCGGTGGTGGACCGGGCGCCTGACCGGCCCCGCTCATGGGTCGGCCGACCCGGAGGAGAGCATCGCCTGGTCCGAACGCGAACACGCCTTCACCGGCGCCAACCGCCCTCACTTCACCGCGGCGCTGCGGTGACGCCGATGTGCGTGCGATGGTGGCGAGGGGTGTCGATCTCGTCGAGCAGGGCGACCGCCAGGTCGCCGTAGGAGATGCGGCCGGCCATGTCGACAGCTGCGACGGCGTAGCGGCCGGAACGCGCACCGGCGTGGTCGAAGTCGCCGGCCGGGCTGACGATCAGCCAGTCCATCCGGTCGTCCGAGGAGCGCAGCACGGCCGCCGCGGCCGCGTGCCCCAGGCAGATGGGGCGGAATTCCTGAGGAAAGCCTGGGGTGTCCATCAACGGTGTGCCGTCGGCGGTCTCCAGCGTCGCCGCGAGGCCGAGGGCGACCAGCCTGCCCACCCCCGCCCGCGTCAGGCCGTCGAGAAGGGCGCGGGCGGCGGCCGGGAAGAAGGCGTCGGGCCGTGCGCCGGCGTCGTACGCGGCCATGATCGCGGCGTCGTGCCCGGCCGCGAGGCGGGCGACCGCGCCGGCCTCGGTGACGTCGCCGGCGCGGACTGCGGCGCCCGTGAGGTGCCGGTGCCTGTCCGGGTCGCGGACGACCGCGGTGACCTGGTGGCCGCGGCGAAGGGCCTCGCCGACGGCCGACCGTCCAGCGCGCCCACCGGCACCGAACACAATGATCTTTCCCATGGTCCACCTCTTCTCCGATGTGCTGCGCCAAGGTAGCCGGGGCCGTGGTTACCGCGTGGATAGCGCGGTTACGGTAGTTCCGTGACGCAGCCGCTGGATCCGGAGATGTTCGACCCGGTCTGCCCCTCCGGCCTGATGCCGATCAGGATCGGGGACAAATGGGCGGGAATGATCATCCAGTGCCTCGAAGAGGGTCCCCGGCGGTTCTCCGAACTCCTCGTACCGCTGCGGACCATCACCCCCAAAGTGCTCACGAAGTCACTGCGGGCGTTGGAACGCGACGGCTTCGTCGTCCGTACGGTCCACGCCGGGCCCGCCAGGCACGTCGACTACGGGCTGACCCCGCTCGGCCGGAGCCTGCTCGGGCTGCTGGACGCGGCGCGTGCCTGGGCGGAGACACACATGGACGAGCTGATCGACGCCCGCGAGAATCAGTAGGCCCGCCCGAAGATGACCCGCTTGCCGTAGGCGGAGGCGTCACCGCAGAGCACGCACCGCCCGGTCTCGGGGGCGCCGTCGAGCGGAATGCAGCGCGGAGTCGCCGCGACCTTGGCCTTGATGTCGGCCTCGCACGCGGCTTTGCCGCAGTGCAACGCCAACGCCCATCCCGACGCGACGGCATCCGTGAAGGAGTCCCAGGACTCCACCTCCGCGGTGTGACTGTCGCGGAATTCGGTCGCCCGCCGGAGAAGGAAGGCCTGGAAATCCTCCAGCACGCCAGGAAGGAGCTCCGGTACGGAGGACAGCGGGATGCTCTGCTTGCCCTCGTCGCCGAGCCGCTTGGCCATCACCACGGTGCCGGACTCGAGGTCGCGCGGACCGAGTTCGAGCCGGACGGGAGCTCCGCGCAGCTCCCAGTCATTGAACCGGAAGCCGGGCGAGAGTTGTGCGCGGTCGTCGACGTGGGTGCGTACACCGGCCGCCTTGAGCCGCCCCGCGAGCTCCCGCGCCGCGGCCGAGGTCTGCGCGCCCTGGTCGCCGCGTCCGATCGGCACGATGACGACCTGGTAGGGGGCCAGCCTGGGCGGCAGGACCAGCCCCTTGTCGTCGCCGTGGGTCATGATGACCCCGCCGATCATCCGCGTCGACATGCCCCATGAGGTGGTGTGGCACAGCTCGAGCTGGCCGGCTTCCGAGGTGTACTGGATGTCGAAGGCCTTGGCGAAGTTGGTGCCCATGTAGTGGGAGGTGCCGGCCTGGAGCGCCTTGCCGTCCCGCATCATGCCCTCGATGGTGAACGTACGGACGGCGCCGGCGAACCGCTCACCGGCCGTCTTCTCGCCCGGCACCACCGGGATCGCCGCGACGTCCCGCGCGACCTCCGTGTAGAGATCGAGCGCCAGCATCGTCTCGCGCATCGCGTCGGCCTCGCCGGCGTGTGCCGTGTGACCCTCCTGCCAGAGGAATTCCGTCGTGCGCAGGAACATGCGCGGCCGCAGCTCCCAGCGCACGACGTTGGCCCACTGGTTGAGCAGGAGGGGGAGGTCACGATGGGATGAGACCCACTTGGCCATCATCTCACCGATGATCGTCTCCGAGGTGGGCCGGACGATCAGCGGCTCTTCGAGCTCCTTGCCGCCGGCGTGCGTGACGACGGCGAGCTCGGGCGAGAATCCCTCGACGTGATCGGCCTCTCGCCGGAGGTAGCTCTCCGGGATCAGGAGAGGGAAATAGGCGTTCTCGTGACCGGTGTCCTTGATCCGGCGGTCGAGCTCGTCCTGGATGAGCTCCCACAGGCGGTAGCCGTACGGTCGGATGACCATGGTGCCCTTGGCCGGGCCCCTGTCGACGAGCTGCGCCTTGGCGACCAGCTCGTTGTACCAGGCAGAGAAGTCCTCCTGCTGAGGAGTCACACCACGTTCGTCACGTCCCATGCAGGGAGAATATCGCGCGCGCGCCCTGGCACACTCTCTGCGCATCCAGCTGCCGGAGCTGCCGACATCGAGCAGTCCTGGGACTCCGCGCAGCCGGCCGGGGACAGCCGATCGGCAGCGTCCACCCTGAGCCGCGCCTTTCTGGACGGGGAACATTCGCGGATGAAGGCCGCGGCCCTCGCCGAGGTGCCGCAGGCGTGGAAAGGCAGGCCGTCGAACGGCGGCGCCCTTACCCGATCCAGCGCATCCGTCCCGGTGGCCTTCGGCGAACGGCGTCCGCTGCAATGCGAGCACGTGCGCAGGACTCTCCGCTCATTTGTCGTGGCCTGCTTTCCGAGGAAATTGCCGGGCGTGAACACTTGGTATTCGATAGGGCAAAGATATGTGAGCATTTCCGCCGCGCCATGGTGGCAGTACCTGGGTGTTGATCGCGACGACGGCCGCCATAGCGATGGAGGGCTGGGCCAGCTCTCATGACAGCCCTCCGTAGCAGGGCGCCGGCATGTGAGACCAGCCTGCGGTCCTCGGCAGACATAAAGATCATGCGCCGAGCGGTCCACCGCCGTGTCGGCACGGGTCACCCGGACGGATGCCCACGGGGAGTAAGTCATGGCTTGACTGCTGGTCAAGAGGACAAATTGAGTTCGTTATGGGGATCCACTAGAGTCCCCATCGGCAATTCCCCCTCACAGAGGACCAAGCGTGAAGCTAAGGAAAGTGATCCCCGCCCTGGCCGCGACAGGTGCTGCCGCCACCCTGTTGCTGGGCGCCGCCCCATCCGCCGGCGCCCAGGCGACGACCCAGGTCAGCGCGGAGGCGGCCAGCGGCTATCCCAGGCTGAAGTGCTCGAAGGTCACGGAGAAGGGCGGCTGGCAGTCGTATCGCTACGTCACGGTCAAGAACAACTGTCAGAGTACGCTCAAGGCCAACGTCGAATGGTCGGGCAAGGACAGTGGCTGGGTGGCCATTTCCAAAGGGACGTCGCACACGTTCAAGCGGGAAATCATCATGGGGGCCTACGGCGTGAAGATGTACTACAAGGGCAAGCGGTACAACACCGACCTCTGAAATCCGCCGCGATGCCCATGCTCATGGCTGTGTAAGGCCGATCGGCTGGAGGCGCTCAACCCGATAACGGGAAACGGGCCGGTCCATCACGGGTCGGCCCGTCATCGTTGTGAGAGGGCGGTTCACGGGTCTATGACGTGTTCGCTAATCCGGTGACGAATTTCCTTGTCGGTGCCGTCTTCTTGGCAGAGCACCTCGCGCAGGGATCAGGGCTTGCGAACACGCGGCGGCATAGTCGATTGGGCATCCTTGAGCGCGGTTCGGCGTTCATGTTCGGCGAGGGCTGAACTCGCCGTTGGCGGAATGGCGGCTGGCAACCGTGGCGAGCGCGCCCGGCCGGGCCTGCGGGAGGTGGTCCGCCCTGTCGTCGTGAGGTTCGCACCGGAGCACGCGACGACCGCGCTGGCCGCCTGGCCTGCTGACCGTCGCGATCCCCCTGCTCGCGGTGGCGGTGACGCTGCACGTGAAGCCCTCGCCGGAGATGCCGGCCGGCTCTCAGCGGGGAACCACCTGAGCGCGGACGCCCGGCAGCTCATCGAACGCGGCCGAGGCGTCCATCGTGATCACTGTTCTCGCCGTGGCCGCGGCTGGCCAGAAACGCCTTGACCATGCGCCGCGGTGCGACAGGAGCGGGGCATATCACGGCAATGCTTCCCTCCGCGGGTCACCACTATTGTCTCCCCGTGTTCGGCCTGGTCAAGGACGGCGGCGAAGCTCCGGGAGGCTTCGGTGGGGGCATCACCTTCATCAAATCGGATCATCCGATAGCAAGGGTGTCACTCAGTCCAGATATGCCAAGCCCTACGTGCTTCACCTGGGAATTTGCCGAAGCGCCCCGGCCGTGCGCGCGCGGGAGGTGCCGGTGGGCGGGTGGGTTTACCCAGGTCACAGGTTGACATCAATGTCACGTAACGCGAATCACATATTTTCTCTCTGGACAAGCGCCCCGTTCTCTGTTTGAGATCGTCCCGTGACGGCCTCGAAAGCGTTTCGGCGGGATGGGGCGATCACCGTCACCGGCGACGTTTGCCCAGCTCAGACAGGGTAGTAACCGGGTTTGGCGGCAAGTATAACCCACCAGACGACTCGGAAAACGGACAAGCCATTTTCCCTACCCGGTGATACCGGGGCCTCAAACATCGCGGACCGAAGACGGTTCGGAGGAGCACACAGGAACGTCCGCTAGGTTCGGGGCCCATGTTGGCGAAACGCATCGCCGGTTCGGCGTACGCATGGAGGCCCTGCCCGCATGCGCGGGGCCGGATGTCTTCGAGCGGCGCCGAAGCGGCGGAGCGTATCGCGAGGCCACGGTGCCTCCGGGCCTTCCCCTCTTGCATAGGAAACCGAACGGCGGGGACACCTGTCTTTGATCCGTTCGGATGAGCATAGTTAACGTTATCGGCACGAACGGGAGTAGAGCGTGACGGCCAACCGTTGGACGCGTCGGGATTTCTTCAGAAGCTCGGGACTCACTGCGGCGGCCCTCGTCGGCGGCCCCGCCCTCATCGCCGGTTGCAGCCGCGTCGACGACGGCACCACCAGCGCCTCGCAGAGCGCTGACCCCCTCGCCCGCTTCAAGCAGACGGGCACGATCAAGGTCGGCATCGCCAACGAGCAGCCGTACGGCTACCGCGACAAGGACGGCAACCTGACCGGCGAGGCCCCCGAGGTGGCCCGCGTGATCTTCAAGGCGCTCGGTGTGGACAACCTTGAGGCGCAGATCGTCGACTCCTTCGGCTCCCTGATCCCCGGGCTGCAGTCGAAGCAGTACGACTTCATCGCCGCCGGCATGTTCATCACCCCCGATCGGTGCTCGCAGATCGCCTTCTCCAACCCCGACTACGCCGGCACGACCGCGTTCCTGGTGGCCAAGGGCAACCCGAAGAAGATCACCAGCTTCGAGGAGATCGCGAAGGGCGGCGCCAAGGTCGGCGTGCTCGAAGGCGCCGTCGAGAAGGGCTACGCGGAGAGCGGCGGCGTGAAGGGCAGCCAGATCCAGGTCTTCCCCAACCAGAACGCGGCTTTCAAGGGCATCCTCGCCGGCCGGGTGGACGCCATCGCGCTGACCGCCGTCTCGCTGCGCTGGACGCTTCAGCAGCAGTACGCGGACGAGCCGCTGGAGGTGACCGAGTCGTTCGTGCCGGTCGTCGACGGCAAGGAGCAGGTCGGCGCGGGCGGGTTCGGCTTCCGCAAGGCGGACACCGGGCTCATCGAGGCGTTCAACGCCGAGCTGAAGAAGTTGCAGGACTCGAACGGCGTGCTGCCGCTCATCGAGAAGTTCGGCTTCAGCAAGACCGAGGTCGACAACGCCGCCAAGCTCACCGCCCAGCAGCTCTGCGCGGGTTCCTGACGCGAGCATGATGACCGTCAACCCGTGCAGCGGGGACCTGCCTGGCGTCTTCGGCGAGACGATGCCCTTCCTGTGCCAGGGAGCCTTGGTCACGTTGCAGAGCGCGGCGGGCGGCGCCGCGCTCGCCATCGTCATCGCCCTGATCGTGGGGCTGATGGCGTCCTCGCCTCTGCGGACCGTCCGGGGCGTCGCCCGCGTCTACATGGAGTTCTTCCGCGGCACGTCCGTGCTCGTCCAGCTGTTCTGGCTCTTCTACGCGATGCCCATCCTCACGGGCTACCAGCTGGACAAGGTGTTCGCCGGCGTGCTGGCACTCGGTCTCAACCTCGGCGCCTACGGCTCGGAGGTGGTGCGCGGCGCGCTGCAGGCCGTGCCCCCCAGCCAGCGTGAGGCCGCGATCGCGCTGAACTTCACGCCGCTGCAGCGGATGCGCTACGTCATCCTGCCGCAGGCGTTCGCCGAAATGGTCCCCCCGATGAACAACCTCCTCATCGAGCTGCTCAAAGCGACGTCGCTGCTGTCCGTCATCACCGTGGCCGACCTGGCCTACGAGGGCCGGCTGCTCGTCAACTCCGGGAGCGACCAGCTGGTCGTGTTCGCGCTGATGCTGGTGATCTACTTCCTGTTCTCGTACACGATCACGTTGGTGATGAGGTTCGTCGAGAAGCGGGCCGCCCGCATGGTGGGACGGGGCAAGCCGCGGCGGGCCACGGCGGCAGCGGAGGCGGCCCGATGATCTGGGACTGGAACTGGGCACTGGAGATCCTTCCCCAGCTGCTCACGCAGGGACTGCTGGTCACCGTTCAGGCGACGCTCGGCGGTGCGGTGCTCGCGTTCGCGCTGGGGCTGGTCGTGGCGCTGCTGCGCCGCTCGCGCAGGGCGTACATCAGCCGGCCGGTGGGCGCGGTCATGGAGTTCATCCGCAGCACGCCGCTGCTGGTGCAGCTGTTCGTGCTCTACTACGTGCTGCCGGACTTCGGGTTCAAGATGACCGCGCTGACGACGGGCATCATCGGGCTGGGCGTCCACTACGCCGCCTACACCTCGGAGGTCTACCGTGCGGGCATCGACGGTGTGCCGAAGGGGCAGTGGGAGGCGGCGATCGCCCTCAACATGCCCCGCCCCTACACCTGGATCAGCATCGTTCTCCCGCAGGCCGTACGCCGGGCGCTGCCCGCCCTGGGCAACTACGTCGTGGCGATCTTCAAGGAGTCGCCCCAGCTGTCCGTGATCACCGTCGTCGACGTCGTCGGGCTCGCCCGCGGGGTCGGCTCCGAGAGTTTCCGCTACCTGGAGCCGATGACCATCGCCGGGCTGTTCTTCCTGCTCATCGCGATCCCGGCGTCGATGCTCATCCGTCGTATGGAGCGCCGTCTTGATACCTGAAACGCAGTCTGAGAAAGATCCCCGTGCCGAGGGGGATCAGCAGTGGATGATCCAGTTCGACAAGGTCGTCAAACGGTTCGGTGACGTGACGGTCCTGCGCGAGCTCGACTTCCACGTCAAGCCCGCGGAACGCGTCACCCTGATCGGGCCGAGCGGGTCGGGGAAGACGACGATCCTGCGCCTGCTGATGACCCTCGAACGGGTCACCTCCGGCACCATCGAGGTCGACGGCCAGTGCCTGTCCCACATGAAACGCGGCGACCGTACCGTGCCCGCCGACGAGAAGCACCTGCGTCAGGTCCGTAAGAAGATCGGCATGGTGTTCCAGCAGTTCAACCTGTTCCCCAACATGAACGTGCTGCGCAACATCACCGAGGCTCCGGTGCGGGCCCTCGGCGTGCCCCGTGAGCAGGCGGAGGAGAAGGCCCGCGAGCTGCTGGAGATGGTGGAGCTGTCCGACAAGGCGCTCGCGCATCCGTCGCAGCTGTCGGGAGGGCAGCAGCAGCGGGTCGCCATCGCGCGGGCGCTCGCGATGGAGCCGGAAGTGCTGCTGCTCGACGAGGTCACCTCGGCGCTCGACCCCGAGCTCGTCTCAGGCGTGCAGTCCCTGCTGCGTGACATCGCGCGTTCGAGCAACCTGACCCTGCTGTGCGTCACCCACGAGATGAACTTCGCCAGGGACATCTCCCACCGGGTCCTCATGTTCGACCAGGGCCAGATCGTCGAGGACGGGCCTCCGGAGCAGATCTTCAACGAGCCGGAGCAGCAGCGCACACGGGACTTCCTCCAGGCGGTGCTGGACGCCTGAGGACGTCCGGGCCGGCCCGCGCCGGCCGGCCTGGACGCGCCTCTGGTTCAGCGACTGAGGTTCAGCGCAGGTCGAACCGGTCGAGGTTCATCACCTTGTCCCACGCCGCGACGAACTCCGTCACGAACTTCTCCTTCGCGTCGTCGCTCGCGTAGACCTCCGCGAGCGCACGCAGCTCGGAGTTCGACCCGAAGACGAGGTCGGCCCGGGTGCCGGTCCACTTGACCTCGCCCGTGGCGCGGTCGCGGCCCTCGAACGTGGTCTGGTCCGGGGACGTCGACTTCCACGCCGTGCCCAGGTCGAGCAGGTTGACGAAGAAGTCGTTGGTGAGCTTCCCAGGGGTCTCGGTGAGGACGCCGAGCGACGACTGCCGGTGGTTCGCGCCCAGGACGCGCAGGCCGCCGACGAGCACCGTCATCTCGGGGGCGCTCAGGGTCAGCAGGTTGGCCCGGTCGAGCAGCAGGAACTCGGCGGCCAGCCGGTGGCCCTTCCCGACGTGGTTGCGGAAGCCGTCGGCGGTGAGCTCCATCGAGGCGAACGACTCGACGTCGGTCTGCTCCTGCGAGGCGTCCACGCGGCCCGGTGTGAAGGGCACCTGGACGTCGAAGCCGGCGTCCTTTGCGGCCTTCTCGACGGCCGCGCACCCGCCGAGCACGATCAGGTCGGCCAGCGAGACCTGCTTGCCGCCGGTCTGGGCGGCGTTGAAGGCCTGCTGGACCCCCTCCAGAGAGCGCAGCACCAGCGCCAGCTGGTCGGGGTCGTTGACCTCCCACCCGTTCTGCGGCTCCAGGCGGATGCGGGCGCCGTTGGCGCCGCCGCGCTTGTCGCTGCCGCGGAACGACGCGGCCGACGCCCACGCCGTGGACACCAGCTGCGACACCGACAGGCCCGAGGCCAGGATCCTGGCCTTGAGGTCGGCGATGTCCGCCGCGTCGACGAGCTCGTACGTCCTCGCGGGCAGCGGGTCCTGCCACAGCAGCGTCTCGGACGGGACCTCCGGGCCGAGGTAACGCTCGACCGGGCCCATGTCGCGGTGGGTCAGCTTGAACCACGCCCTGGCGAACGCGTCCGCGAACGCGTCGGGGTTCTCGAGGAAGCGGCGCGAGATCGGCTCGTAGACCGGGTCGACCCGCAGCGACAGGTCGGTGGTCAGCATGGTCGGGGCGTGCCGCTTCGACGGGTCGTGGGCGTCGGGGACGGTGCCGGCGCCGGCGCCGTCCTTCGGCCGCCACTGGTGGGCGCCCGCCGGGCTCTTGAACAGCTCCCACTCGTAGCCGAAGAGGATCTCGAAGAAGCTGTTGTCCCACGTCGTCGGGGTGTTGGTCCAGATGCCCTCGAGGCCGCTGGTGATGGTGTCGCCGCCCTTGCCGGTGCCGAAGGTGTTGCGCCAGCCGAGGCCCTGCTCCTCGAACGAGGCGGCCTCGGGGTCGGGGCCGACGTGGTCGGACGGGCCCGCGCCGTGGGTCTTGCCGAAGGTGTGACCGCCCGCGATCAGGGCGACCGTCTCCTCGTCGTTCATCGCCATGCGGCGGAACGTCTCACGGATGTCGCGGGCCGCGGCGAGCGGGTCGGGGTTGCCGTTCGGGCCCTCCGGGTTGACGTAGATGAGGCCCATCTGCACCGCGCCGAGCGGGTTCTCCAGCTCGCGGTCGCCGGTGTAGCGCTCGTCGCCGAGCCAGGTGGACTCGGGACCCCAGTAGACGTCCTCCTCGGGCTCCCACACGTCCTCGCGGCCGCCGGCGAAGCCGAAGGTCTTGAAGCCCATCGACTCCAGGGCGACGTTGCCGGACAGGACCAGGAGGTCGGCCCACGAGAGCTTCTTGCCGTACTTCTTCTTGATCGGCCACAGCAGGCGGCGGGCCTTGTCGAGGTTGGCGTTGTCCGGCCAGCTGTTGAGGGGGGCGAACCGCTGCTGGCCGGAACCGGCGCCGCCGCGGCCGTCGCTGATCCGGTAGGTGCCCGCGCTGTGCCACGCCATCCGGATGATGAACGGGCCGTAGTGGCCGAAGTCGGCCGGCCACCAGTCCTGCGAGGTGGTCAGCACCTCCGCGATGTCGCGCTTCACGGCCGCGAGGTCGAGGCTGTTGAACGCCTCGGCGTAGTCGAACTCCGCGCCGAGCGGGTTGGCCACGGCCGGGTTCTTGGCGAGGATCTTCAGGTTGAGCCGCTCAGGCCACCATTGGCGGTTTCCGCCACCCTGAGTAGGGTGCAGTGCGCGCTCGTGCGCCACCGGGCAGCCGCCCTCGCCCTCGGTCTTGGGGTCAGTGACGATTGCTTCGTGGTTCTCGGACATGGATTCCTTCCGATATCGGGACTTCCTGGCACTCAGGAGTTGCGACTGGTGGAACAGCGGGGGCACAGGCCCCAGTAGATGACCTCGGCCTCGTCGACGGAGAAACCGTGGTCGTCCGACGCGGCCAGGCAGGGTGCGTGACCGACCGCGCAGTCGACGTCGGCGACGGCACCGCACGACCGGCACACGACGTGGTGGTGGTTGTCCCCGACACGCCCCTCGAACAGGGCCGCGCTGCCGGCCGGCTCGATGCGGCGTACGAGGCCCGCGGCGGTGAGCGCGTGAAGGGCTTCGTACACGGCTTGCAGGGAGATGTGGCCGACGCGCTCGCGCACCCCGGAGGCGATCGCCTCGACGCCGAGGTGGTCGCCGTTCCTGACGGTTTCGAGCAGCGCGACGCGGGCTGCCGTCACCCGCAGTCCTGCCCCGCGCAGCTCCTCGGCGGTCGTCGGCGTCTTGGGTGCGGTCATGGCCGCCACCGTATCGCCATAAACACGAACGATACAAGATAACGAACGATGCAATTTAGCGGCGTGTCGCGGGCGGCGGATCAGGCTCCGTTGTCATCGAGGCGAACGAAGGTCGCCCCCGCGGCGGCGGCGCGGGCGCCGAAGTGGTGCCCGTCGCACATCCGCGTCTCCGTGCCGGCCCGGTCGATCACCTTCCACGTCACCGGCTCCTCGCACGGCCGGCCGAGCCGGTCATGGTCCCAGGTGCGCTGGCACACGCGGCACGTGGTGACACCGGCCCTGGCGGACAGGGTGTTGCCGTGCTCGGGGCAGACCCCCCATGGCAGGCCGCACGGCTGGACCTGGAGCCTGGCCAGGTCGGTGGCCGCCCGGTGGAGGTCTTCCGCGCCCCGGGCCAGCCGGCTCGCGGCCTGCCGCGCGGTCGTGAGGGGCTCGGGCTCCGGCTGGGCGGCGCGGTCGCAGAGCGCCAGGACCTCGGCGGTGAGCGCCTCGGCGCGGCCCGCGAGGTCGCGCAGGTGTGCGGGAGTGACGG
The DNA here is from genome assembly GCF_004348685.1 of Nonomuraea deserti. GTDB lineage: Bacteria > Actinomycetota > Actinomycetes > Streptosporangiales > Streptosporangiaceae > Nonomuraea > Nonomuraea deserti. Next base: position 41,878 of record NZ_SMKO01000066.1, read on the forward strand.
TCATGGCGGCTTCCATCTCGCAGGGGCCGCCGTGCGCGCGGCCGGGAATGGTTGCTGATCTGGACCCTACGTCCTATCCGGCGCAGCCGTGCCCACCGCCGTTCCGGCGACAAAGGTCAGGTCAAGTCCGGTGATGGAGTCATCACCGCGAGTGACCATGGGCCGGTGACCCAACCGCTGCCGCGCACGCCCGGCGTCGAGCTCCTGGACGTCCACCGGCTCTCCCTGGTCGAAACCGCCGCGCCCCGGCTGTCGCCGGATGAGCGGGCCGCCATGAACCGCCTGTGGGAGGAGGCGGTCCTGGCCAACCCGAGCCTCTTCGACGGCCCGGTGGTGGCGTGCGCGAGCCTCGGCTGGGAAGGCCCGCACAGCCTGGTGGTCTCCTGGGTACGCACGACGTTCCGGCATCACGTCCTGCGCCGGGTCATGGGCTCCGCCGCGTGGTTGCCGTCGCTCTTCGTCGCCGTCGTGCAGCCGGCGGACGACGGGCGCCTGCTGGTCGGGCGGATGTCGCGGGTGACGGTCGCGCCCGGCCGCTGGCAACTGCCCGGCGGCTCCATGGAACCGCCCCAGGGCGACGAGCCCCTCGACGTGGCCGCGCTGGGCAGGCACGCCGCCCGCGAGCTGGTCGAGGAGACCGGCGTCGACACGCTTCCCGAAGACCTGAGCCTCTGGCTCGTCACGCGCGGCGCGACCGGGAACGTCGGTGTGCTGTTCAGCGCGCCGAGCAGGCCGGCGTCGTTCCTGCGCGCACGGTTCGCGGCCCTGCGGGCCGCGGAAGAAGACCCGGAGTTCGACCGGATCGCCCTGGTCCGCTCGCCTGCCGAGCTGGGCGGGCCGCTGGTCGACTACCTGGAGCCGGTCGTCCGCCGCTGCCAGCGGTCGGGTCAGATCATGCACATGTCCTGAGCCGGCGTACCTGTCTCCACGATGCGCCGGTAGTCGGGGCACTGGGTGAAGTCGTCCGCGCGGCACTCCATGAGGTGCTCGATCAGCGTCTTGGACGCCGCGATCTCCCGCAGCCGGCGCTCGAGCTCCTCGTGGTGCCGCTGGAGGAGCGCCTGGCGTTCGGCCTGGCCGGAGACGTTCAGGATCTCCCTGATCTGCTCCAGGCTCATCCCCGCCGACTTGGCGCGGATGATCGTCATGACGCGAATGACGTGCTCCTGCGTGTAGCGGCGGCGGCCGTTCACCCTGGCGGCGGGCACCAGCAGGGACATCGCCTCCCAGTGGCGCAGCACGTGCGGCGCGAGCCCGAACCGCTCGGCGAGCTCTCCGATCCGCATGGGTTCGCTTGACTTCATGTTGACATTAACTTGCAGACTTGCCTCCACGTCAAGACGCCTGGAGGCGAACATGTTCGACGTCGTCATCGCCGGCGCGGGCCCTGCCGGCACGGCCGCCGCCCTGACCCTGGGAAGGATGTGCCGTACGGTCCTGCTGATCGACGCGGGCGAAGGCCGCAACGCCCGGGCCGGGCAGGTGCACAACTTCCTGACCCGCGACGGCACGCCGCCCGCCCGGCTGCGGGAGCTCGGCCGCGCCGACCTTGCCGCGTACCCGTCGGTCCGCGTCCGGGCCGGGACGGTCACCGACGCCACGGTGCTGGACGGCGGCTTCCGCCTGGACCTGGCGGGCGGCGGCACGGCGGGCGGCGCGACGGTGGGCGGCGGCACGGTGGACGGCGGGACGGTGGGCGGCGGGACGGTGGACGGCGGCACGGTGGACGCGCGCCGGCTCCTGCTGGCCACCGGACTGGCCGACGACCTGCCAGGCCCGCGCGGGGTCGAGGCGCTGTGGGGCCGGTCCGCCTTCCACTGCCCCTACTGCCACGGCTACGAGTGCGCCGGCAAGCGGGTCGCGGTGCTCGGCGCGGCGCCGGCCCGGGTGCGGCTGGCGCTGCAGCTGAGCCGCTTCGCCGCCGACGTCGCCCTCTGCACCGGCGGCGAGCCCCTCGACGCGGCGTCGCGGGCCACGCTGGAGACGAACGGCGTCACCGTACGGTGCGAGGCCGTCGCCCGTCTGGAGGGCACGGGCGACCGGCTCGAACAGGTCGTCTTCGAGGGCGGCCCGCCCCTGGCCAGGGAGGCGGTGTTCGTCGTGAACGTGCCGCGCCAGCGCTCCGGCCTGGCCGCGCGTCTCGGCTGCGCGGCCTTCGCCGACGGGTGCGTCGAGGTCGACGAGTTCGCCCGGACGAGCGTGCCCGGCGTGTACGCGGCCGGCGACATGGCCCGGCGGGCCACCCTGCCGGTGCCGCTGGCCGCCGTCGTCGCCGCCGCGGCCGGCGGCACCCTGGCCGGCGCCGTCATCGACCAGGACCTGGTCGGCGCCGACTTCGGCCTCCCCGACCCGTTCGCTCGGGCAAGGAGCTGATCGCCGTGCCCAGGGTCATGCTCGGTGCCGCGTCTGGAACGAGCAACGTGCCGCTCGCCACGGCCGGCCTCCTGCTCGGCATGCTGCTGTCGGTCCTCGACCAGACGGTGGTCGCCATCGCCCTGCCCGACATCGCCGCCGACCTGGGCGGCATGGACGCGATCGGCTGGGTCGTCACGTCGTACGTGCTGGCCTCGACCGCGACCGGCGCGCTCTACGGCCGGGTCAGCGACCGGTACGGCCGGCGCCCGGTCCTGCTCGTCGCGGTCGCCGTCTTCGTCGCGGGCTCCGCGCTGTGCGGCCTGGCGCAGACGATGCCCCAGCTGATCGCCGCCAGGACGGTGCAGGGCGTCGGCGCCGGCGCGCTGTTCGTGCTGCCCACGATCGTGTTGTCCGAGCTCTACCCGCAGCGGCTGCGCAGCCGCGTGCAGGGCTTCACCGGCGGCGTGTTCGCCCTGGCCGGCGTGGGCGGCCCGCTCGCCGGTGGAGCGATCACCGACGCCGCGGGCTGGCGCTGGATCTTCGCCGTCAACCTGCCGCTCGGCCTGCTCGGCATGGCGCTCATCGCGTACGCGCTGCGGCTGCCCAGGGTGGGCGGGGACGGCAAGGTGGACCTGGCGGGGGC